>SKFX01000109.1 GCA_007117775.1 Ilumatobacteraceae bacterium | reverse complement strand
ACCCGCACCGAACCGATGCTGCAGCGACTCAACGACTGGATCGAGCAGATGTCCCTGCCGCGACCGAGCCGCGACCTCGAGCACTTCATCCGCGTCGAGGAGTCGATGACCAATGGGACTCTGCAGATCCGAGCCGAGATTCCGGGTGTGGATCCAGCCACCGATATCGACATCGAGTTGGCCGAGGGCATCTTGACCATCAGCGCCGAACGCACCGAGAAGCGCAGCGCCACCGAGGCCGAGCACCATATGAGCGAGTTCCAGTACGGGTCGTTCCGCCGCAGCCTGCGCGTCCCCGACGGAATCGACCATGACGCGATCACCGCCGAGTACCGCGGTGGCATCTTGACCGTCACGGTGCCGATGCCCGCCGAGCACACCGCCGAGCGCACCCGCATCCCAGTCACCGCCGCCGACTGACGCGGGCCCGTCAGCAAAAGATCCCGGGTGCTGCCAGACTATGCGGATGGATCCGAGCACCCCCGCATCGGCCGCGACCCCCGGCGATGCGCCCGGTGAGGCTGCGGTCGCCGCCAGCACCACCGCCACCGTCACCACGGCGGCCGGTACGATCGACGCCCACAAGTTGTACGGCCACGATGAATCGCTGGTCCGTGCCCTCGATGGAGTCACCGTCGGGTTCGAGCGTGGTCGATTCAGTGCGATCATGGGCCCGTCCGGGTCCGGCAAGAGCACGCTCTTGCACTGTCTGGCCGGTCTCGACACCCTGTCCTCGGGTGCGGTCTACATCGGTGAGACCTATCTCGCGAACCTCTCGGACAAAGAGCTGACCGAATTGCGCCGCACCAAGGTGGGCTTCATCTTCCAGGCCTTCAACCTGATCCCGACACTCAGCGCGAACGAGAACATCATGCTGCCGATGATGCTCGGCGGCGAGAGCGGCGATGCCGACTGGATCGCCCAGGTCATCGACGCTGTCGGCCTCGGCGATCGCCTCACCCATCGCCCGAGCGAATTGTCCGGCGGCCAGCAACAGCGCGTCGCGGTGGCGCGGGCCTTGGCCTCCAAGCCCCAGATCATCTTCGCCGATGAACCGACCGGCAATCTCGACTCGCGCGCCGGCACCGAGATCCTCGAGTTCATGCAGCGCGCCGTCGCCGAACTGCACCAGACGATCGTCATGGTCACCCACGACCCGATCGCCGCGTCCTATGCCGACCGGGTGGTGTTCCTGGCCGATGGCCGTGTCGTCGACGATCTCGCGGACCCGACGCCTGAGGTCATCTTCGATCGCATGCGGAACCTCGGAGACTGAGCGCTGTGAGCGTTCGCTCCTCGACACTGCTGGCGCGCAAGAGTCTGCGAGCCCGCCTCGGTCGCACCATCGCCATCGCCGCGACCGTCGTGGTCGGCGTCTCGTTCGTCGTCGGCTCGTTCGTGCTGGCCGATTCACTGCGCGCCACCTTCGACAACCTCTTCGCCGAGGTCAACGAAGGCATCGATCTCGAGATCCGCTCTGCGGTCGCCTTCGGTGACGGGGCCAACCGCGATCCGGTCCCCCTTGCGGTTGCCGACACGGTGCGCGGTGTCGACGGCGTCGATGCCGTGGTCCCCCTCGTGCAAGGTGTCGCCCAGATCATCACCCCCGACGGCGACCTGGTCTCCACCGGCGGTGCACCGACGATCGGCACCTCGTGGGCGGGTGATGACTCGATCGGCGGACTGGTGCTGCGAGACGGGTCGTTCCCGGCTGGCGCAGACCAGGTCGCGATCGACAAGGCCACCGCAGACCGCGAATCCATCGGGGTCGGCGAACGCGTCGAGGTGATCACCGAGATCGGCCGGCGCACCTACACCGTGTCGGGTCTCGTCGGCCTCGGCAACACCGATGGTTTCGCCGGCGCCAGCCTGGCGCTGTTCGATCTCGACACCGCACTCGCAGTCTTCGACCGCGGCGACCGCGTCGATGTGATCGATGTGACCGTCGTCGATGGTGCTGATGTCGCCACGGTGCAAGGCCGCATCGAAGCGGTGCTCCCCGACGGCCTCGAGGTCATCACCGGCGAACAGGTGGCCGAGGAGACCGCGGATGCCGTCGGCGGGTTCATCGACGTGTTCGGCACCGGGTTGTTGATCTTCGCCTTCATCACCGCCTTCGTCAGCGCCTTCATCATCAACAACGTCTTCGCCATCACCATCGGGCAGCGCCTACGCGAACTGGCATTACTGCGCGCCGTCGGCGCCTCGGCGCGCCAGGTCAGACGCATGATCGTGGTCGAAGCCGTCGTGATGTCGATCATCGCGACCGCCATCGGCATCGTCGGCGGGATCGCGGTGGCCCGCCTGATCGTCGCGCTGTTCAACGCTGCAGGTCTCGGGTTCCCAGATTCGGGCACTGTGCTGGCACCGCGCACCATCATCATCGCTGCGATCGTCGGCATCGGCATCACCGTGGTGTCGGTACTGGTCCCCGCCCGGCGCGCCGGACGGATCCCACCGGTGGCGGCACTGCGACCCGAACTGGGCTTCGCTGCGATCAATACCCGACGGCTGGTCGGTGCGGCCATCGTCACGGTGCTCGGCGCCATCTCCTTCGCGATCGGGCTGTTCGTGCGGCCGGGCGGATCATGGGGCCTCGCGCTGTTCGCCGGCGGCGGCGCGCTGTTGTTGTTCCTCGGTACCGCGTCGATGTCAGCGGCGGTGGCCAAACCGGTCACCTCGGCACTCGGCTGGCCGATCGCGAAGCTGTTCGGCACGCCCGGAGCCTTGGCGCGCCAGAACGCCGGCCGGGCACCGCGGCGCACCGCTGCGAGTGCGGCCGCGCTCATGATCGGCGTGGCACTCGTCAGCGCAGCGGCAGTGTTCGCCGCGTCGTTGCGCGACACCTTCGTTCGCACCCTGGATCGTGCGGTGACCGCTGACTATGTGATCAGCGATTCATCATTCCAGGGTCTCGCTCCGTCGGTGGCCGAGACCCTGCGCGAGTTGCCCGAGCTGTCTGCGGTGTCACCGTTCCGCGCCATTCCCGTCGAGATCGACGGTGACACCACCACCATCGGCGCCGTCGACGGCGCCTCGATCGAACAGCTGCTGAATCTGCGCCTCATCGAGGGCTCCGTCGATGGTCTCGTCGACGGTGGGCTCCTGGTCAATGAGGACCGTGCCGACGAGTTGGGGGTCGGTGTCGGCGACCGGATCGAATTCATGTTGGCAAACGGCGATGTCAACACCCTCGACGTCGGCGGCATCTACGCCGAATCGGCGGTGGCGGGCAACCTGCTGATGTCGATCGACACCTTGGAGTCGATCAACAACCAGCCGCCGCGCGACTTCTTCTTGGTCGCCCGGCTCGCCGACGGTGTCGACGCCCGTCTCGCCGATCAGGCGGTGCGGGCCGCAGTCGCCGATCTGCCCCAGGTGGAGGTGCAGACCAATGCCGAGTTCCGTCGCCAACAGGAGGATCAGATCAATCAGCTCCTGATCGTGATCACCGCACTGTTGCTGTTCGCGATCACCATCGCCATCGTCGGCATCTCGATCACCCTGGCACTGTCGGTGTTCGAGCGCACCCGCGAGATCGGACTGTTGCGCGCCGTCGGCATGAACCGTCGACAGCTGCGCCGCACGGTGCGTTGGGAGGCGGTCATCGTGTCGGTATTCGGCGCATTGGTCGGCATCGTGCTCGGCACCTTGATCGGGATCGCGCTCGCCACCGCGGTGCCCGACAACATCATCGACTCGGTGTCGTTCTCGCCGGGGATCACGGTGTTCATCGTCATCGCCGCGGTGATCGCGGGGCTGTTCGCCGCGTTGTATCCATCGTTCAAGGCCTCCAAGATGAGCGTCCTCGAAGCGATCGCCACCGAGTAGCAACCGACGAGGACGCCGAACGAGGACACCGATGCCCCGCACCCCCGATGATCTGACCCCAGAGATGCTGGCGTTCCTCGATGAACGTCACCTCGCGACGCTGACCACCCTGCGCGCCGATCACAGTCCACATGTGGTGCCGGTCGGATTCACCTATGACCACGATGAGCGTCTGGTGCGCATCATCACCCTGTCGGGCTCCACCAAGGCCGCCAATGCCCGCCGCGGTGGGCGCGCCGTGGTCTCACAGGTCGACGGTGGGCGCTGGTTGACCCTCGAGGGCACCGTCACCCTGAGCGATGATCCCGGGCGCGTCGCCGATGCGGTCGCCGCCTATGCCGGTCGCTACCGCCAACCGGCGGACAAACCCGACCGGGTGGCGATCGAGATCACGGTCGATCGCATCATGGGTCGCGCGTGATCAGCCGGCGTCTTGGTCGCGCCAGGGCAGTTCGGCCAGATATTGCGCCACGGCGGGATGCGGATCCATCTCATCGACGGTGACGATGGGCCGCGAGTCGAGATAGGTCTGGCAGCCATCGCACCAGTACACCGACCGGGCGAGATGGCCGATGCGATGGGCACGGATGGTGTCACGACAGCGCAGACACCCCTGGCCGTTGCGGCCATACACGGCGAGGCCGTCGCGGGCTGCAAGGGCACTCACGCACTCACCGCCTGAGCGCAGCATCGTCGCTGCGGTCTCGATCAGGGTCTCGGCGCCATACTCATCGAGTTCGCCGACATGGGCCCACGGGCTGACCTGCAGTGCCCACAGCACCTCGGAGCGATACACATTGCCGACGCCGTAGAAGACCCGCTGATCCAACAGCACCTCGGCGAGGTAGGCCTCGGGATCGGGATAGCCCATCAATCGCTCGACGGCGATGCCCAGCTTCGCAGCAGGGTCGCGCAGGTTGGGTCCGAGACGACCCATGGCTGGATGGCGGGTGCGATCCGGAGCGCGGTACGTCTCGACGACCGGAGCGTTGTAACAGACCGCCGTCCAGTCATCGGTCTCGATGAGGACGCACATATTGCGATGGGACTTGCGCCACTGCTGACCCGGTCGATACAGGTCCCAGATCCCACTCATTTTCAGATGGGTGTCGAGTACCAGATCATCGTCCCAGCGAATCCGCAGATGCCGTCCATGATGGGTGACCGATTCGACGACACGACCGAGATCGGGCGGAGGCCCCATCAGGCGCGGCGCCTCGAAGCGACGCAGACGGTGGCCGACGAGAGCGGTTCGCAACGCGCTGGTCGCGCGATTGACTCCATCACCCTCGGCCACGAGCCTGAGCGTAGATCAGCGCATGAGCGAGACGACGGAATTGTCCGCGCTACGCGAAATCATCGCGATGTCATCGCGCCGTCACGGTAGCGAGCCGGTATGGCCGAGCGCCAACCGGATGAGACGATCATGGCCGCCGGTCATCTGGGCGCGCACCGAATCGCTGATGACCTCATCGGGGCTGAACCAGGCGAGATCGAGCGATTGCTGGGTGGGAACGCAGTCGCCGTCGACGGGCACCACATAGGCGAGGCTGATCGCATGATGGCGCGGATCGTGGAATCCGCTGCGGTCGGGATCGGGGAAGTACTCGACCACGGTGAACGGTGAAGGATGCACCGGGATCCGCGGCAGCGCCATCGGACCGAGGTCCTTCTCGCAGTGGCGCACCAGCGCATCTCGGATGCGCTCACCGAGCAGCACCCGGCCGCTGACGATCATGCGCGAGATCGACCCGTCTGCGGCGACGCGCAGCAACAGGCCCACCTCGGTGACATTGCCGAACCCGTCCACTCGCACTGGTACCGCATCGACGTACACGATCGGCACCTGGCCGCGCACCACCTCGATCTGTTCCGGTGACAGCCAGCCGGTCTGGGTATCGGTATCGGTCTCGCTCACTCCCCCATCTTCTCAGATCCGTGGTCGATCCGATGTGTCAAGCACTACCGTCGTTGCTGTGGATGGCGATCTGGCCCGGCGCACCTGGATGGATGTGGAAGCGGCTCGGCCGGTGACACTGGT
>SKFX01000051.1 GCA_007117775.1 Ilumatobacteraceae bacterium | reverse complement strand
TCGATCACCGGCGCTCCCAACACCATCGTCAACTCCTATAACCGCAACTTCCCCAAGCGCAACGACGGCTCGGCCAACACGCTCAGCTTCGTGACCTCGCCCGATACCGTCATGGCGCTCGCGCTCGCCGGCCGCCTGGACTTCGACCCGCTCACCGATGCACTGATCGCCGACGATGGCACCGAGGTTCGACTCGATGCGCCCGTCGGTGAGATCCTTCCCGCGAGCGGTTATGACCCCGGTGAGGAGACCTACACCCCGCCGCCCGCTGATCGCTCGGGCGTCGAGGTCGCGGTCGACCCGACCAGCGACCGCCTGCAACTGCTCGAGCCGTTCGCAGCCTGGAACGGCGAGGACCTCGTGGAGCTGCCGGTGCTGATGAAGGCCGACGGCAAATGCACCACCGACCACATCTCAGCGGCCGGACCATGGTTGAAGTACCGCGGCCATCTCGAGAACATCTCACAGAACCTGTTCTTGGGCGTCGTCAACGCCTTCACTGGCGCCACCGGCGAGGGTCTCGACATCACCGATGGTGAGACCCGCTCATTCCCAGATATCGCCCGCCGCTACTCCGAGGCCGGGATCTCATGGTGTGCGATCGGCGATCGCAACTATGGCGAGGGATCATCGCGTGAACACGCCGCCATGGAGCCCCGCTTTCGCGGCGGTGTGGCGATCTTCGCCCGTTCCTTCGCCCGCATCCACGAGACCAACCTGAAAAAGCAGGGCCTCGTACCGCTCACCTTCGCCGATCCCGACACCTATGACCGCATCGGCGAGACCGATCGCATCAGCGTGCTCGGCCTGCCCCCGGTTCCCGGCGAGCCGGTCCGCTGTCGGATCGCGCGCACCGACGGCTCGACCGAGGAGTTCGAGGCGACCCACACCTTCAGCGATGAGCAAGTCGAGTGGTTCAAGGCGGGCTCAGCGCTCAACATCGTGCGCCGCAAAGTCGCCGACGGCTGACCGATATGGAACTGCTGACGGCGCTGCGGACCACCGGGGCGATCCGGTCCTTCACCGACCAAGCCGTCACCGACGAACTCATCGCCGAGATCCTCGATGTGGCGCGCTTCGCGCCCTCGGGCGGCAACCGCCAGCCCTGGCGCGTCGCGGTGGTGCGCGACCGGGCGATCCGCGCCGAGTTGGCGAGGTTGATGCAACCGACCTGGGACGAGTACATCGCGGCGCGCGCCTCGGGTCAGGCACCGTTCAATCCGGTCGACTACGCAGCCCCCACGGAGGTGACCGCGGCGCCGAACGAGTTGCTCGACACGCTCGTCGACGCGCCGGCAGTGCTGGTGATCGCAGCTGATCTGAGTCAGGTGGCGGCGATGGATCTCGAACTTGATCGCCTACCGCTGGTCTCGGGGGCCTCCGTCTATCCGTTCTGTTGGAGTGTGCTGCTGGCGGCCCACCACCACGGTCTCGGCGGGGTGCTGACCACCTTCCTGGCACGCTCCGAACCCGAGGCGACTGCACTGTTGGATCTCCCCGCCGACCACGCCATCTCGGCCATGGTCGTGCTCGGTGTGCCCGTCACCCGTCCGATACGCCTCAGGCGACGCCCGGTGCATGAGTTCACCACCGTCGACCGCTTCAGCGGGACACCGCTCGCGTCACCGACAGATCAGCACGATCCCTGAACTCATGCCGATCCGACCGCCGGATCAGTCCGTACCGGGCCGGCGGGTGGACTCGGCGTTCGGGTCACCGCGGTAGCCCGGCGGGAACGTCGCCATCAGTTCATCGATACTGGGTTGTCTGATCTTGGTCGCCTCAGCAGGCAGCAGCGCCGCGATCGCCGACATCAGACGCCGGGTGTCGGCATTGGCCGATCGGTACCGCATCGGGACCGGTTCACCGACGCGGATCGACACCGTCGGCGGTGACGCGAGGTTGAGCACGGCCGGCAGCCGTGACGACCGGGGCCAGACCCGCTCGGTGCCCCACAGACCGATCGGGATCACCGGGACCCGCGCCAGCGCCGCGAGTTTCGCCGCTCCCCAGCGACCGCGCAGTTCGGGGTCGAAGAACGCCGGGCCGCGCGGGATCGTCCCCTGGGGCATGATGGCCACCAGTTCGCCTCCTGCGAGCGCTTCGGCGGCGGCTTGGAGCGGCTCATCTGAGCCGGTGGCGCGGTCGACACGGATCCCGCCCATCGCTGTGGCCAACGGCCCGACGATCGGCGCGTCAAAGACCTCTTTTTTGCCGAGGAAGCGGACCGGCCGGCCCGTTGTGGCGATCATCACCGCCATGGCGGCCACATCGAAGTAGGAGCGGTGGTTCGCGCAGAGGATCGCTGGGCCCGATTCGGGCACCGATGCAGCACCCTCGATCTCGAAACGCGCATACGGGAACGAGATCGGCCTCGCCAAACCCAACAGCAACTGCTGTAATTCGACACCGACGAGGGGAAGCTTGACCACCCCAGGCGGCGCATCGAGCGACGTCGTCGGCCATCGACGTGCCCGAGCCATGACGGCCATGCGCGGATCGGGATTGACCACCGTCGGATGCCCCACCGCCGACAACAGCGGAGTGTCGTACACGCTGTCGGAATATGCCGACGACGCGGCGAGATCGACCCCCTGCTCATCGGCCCAGGCGCGCACCGCTGCCAGTTTGCCCGCCGCCCATACGAAGTTGCCGTCGACGCCGCCGAGGTAGGCGCCGTCATCGCCGACGCGATACCGGGTGGCGACCAACGCATCGAACCCGAGCCGCTCGGCGAAGGCTTCGAGGAGATCGAACGGTGTCGTGGTCGCCAGCACGAGCGCGTCGCCGCGGCTTCGGTGTCGCTCGAACAGCGGCCATGCATAGGGCTGCACCATCTCCACGAGGCGATCCGCCGCCAATTCGCCGGCTCGTCGGAAATCGTCGCGTCGACGACCCTTCGCGAGGGTCGCGGCCTGACGGGCGAGGAACATCGCCGGCAGCGTCTCACCGACGGTGTCGAACACCCGGTACATCAGCGACTCACCCGGAATCCGCTCGGGGACGAGGCCGAGCGAGCGCATCGCATCGGACAGCACCTCGCCGCTCGCCCCGGCCAACAGTGTGCGGTCGAGGTCGAAGAACGCCGCAGTCCCCCTCATCGCCCCGAGGCTAGCCGCTGGTCGGGCCCATTGGATCCGGAACCCGCACCGGCACCAGCGGACTCGTCACGGCACCAACGGGAAAGGCCCCGACATGGGTCGGGGCCTCTCAACCTGAGAGACCCTATGGTTGGGGGGCCACATTGTGGGTCTCTCTCGAGCGGAACATGGGGGGTGTTCTCGCTTCGATATGTGTTCTCAGTATGGCAGGCCGGCGCGCCATCTCGCAAGTAGAACAACCAGATAGCCGGTATCGTCTTTTCCGATGGATGTCCGACAGCTCGCCGCCCTGGTCGCGATCGCCGACCACGGCACCTTCTCAGCTGCAGCACGCGCCCTGTACACCGTGCAGTCGAACATCTCAGGCCATATCGCGAAACTCGAGCGCGAACTCGGCGCGACCTTGGTCGACCGCTCCAATGGTGGACTCACCGACGAGGGTGAACGGGTGGTCGAACGAGCCCGGCGCGTCCTGCACGAGATCGATGACATCGTCGCCGATATCGCCTCGCTCAACGACGAGGTCTCCGGCGATGCCCGCATCGGGGTGATCGGCACCGCTGCGCGCTGGATGATGGCGCAACTCCTCGAGACCGTCGGCGACCAGTATCCGCGCGTGCGCCCCACCATCTTGGAGGGCAGCACCTCGACACTGATTCCCAACGTGATCTCCGGTGCGCTGAACGCGGCGGTGGTGCATCTGCCCATCGATGAACCCGAACTCGTCATCGAACCGCTCTTCGCCGAGGACCTGGTGCTGTTGACCCCGACCGACCATCTGCTGGCCACCGAGTCGACCCGCCAGTTGCAAGACCTGCACGATATCCCGCTGCTGCTCCCCCCGCCGGGCACCGCCATGCGGCGCGTGCTCGATCGCGCTGCGGGTGCGGCTGGGATCACCCTTGCGGCACAAGCCGAGATCGACGGTGTCCGACTGCTCGCATCATTGGTGATCGACGGCCACGGCATCGCCATCGTTCCCGCCACGGCGATCCCGAGATCAGCCGCACAGCCTTTCGCCCGCATCAACCTGCCCGAACTCCCGCGCCGCGTCGTCGCCTGGGCACGCCGTCGACGACCCGCACCGAGTGCAGCCACCCAAGCGGTCCACGATGCACTCACGCACATCATCACCGCCAGCGCCGATGAACAACCCGGGATCTGGCTCGGCGACGACGCGATCGCATCGACACGACCCTCGTGAGGCCGATACTGCCAGACTCCGATGCGGATTCGAGGCCCCCTGGGGTGCGGACTAGGGTTCGAAGACGATGACGACACTGTCGATCGAGTCCGGCCGTTCCGGCCCGGTGGATGCATCGGTGCGCGAGCTCGACGGCCGCCGTGTGGTCGTGGCCGAGTTCGCCGATGACCCCGTCGGCCATCCACTTCCCTCGGAGGCATCTGCCTCGCTGGTGGCAGCGGCGCGCCGGGCGCGCCAGGACGGCCT
This sequence comes from Ilumatobacteraceae bacterium, assembly GCA_007117775.1. GTDB lineage: Bacteria > Actinomycetota > Acidimicrobiia > Acidimicrobiales > Ilumatobacteraceae > CSBr16-110. The sequence goes on along the minus strand of SKFX01000051.1, from coordinate 1,352 downwards.
GCCATTGATCGTGGTGCTGTCGACGACGGGTTCAGATATCAACGAGGGTGTCGCCGCCCTGCACGGATGGGGGCGAGTGGCTGGTGAACTGACGGCATGTTCCGGTGTCGTGCCCACGATTGCGATCGTCGACGGCCCGGCGGTGTCTGGCCCGGCACTGCTGCTCGGCGTCGTCGATGCGACGATCATGACCGAGCGCAGTTATGCCTTTGTCAGCGGCCCGGTGATGGTCGAACAGTTCACCGGGATCCAGATCTCCAAAGAGGAGCTCGGCAGTGCGAGTGCGATCTCTCGCTCGGCGGGAATCGCCACCCTCGTGGTCCGCGACCGTGCCAGCGGGTTCGATGCCGCCGCAGAACTGCTCGCCTACCTGCCCGACCATGTCGACGTCGAGCCGGCGGTGTGGTTCTGCGATGATCCAGCCGATCGGCGATGCCCCGAGGCGGCCAGAGTGCTGCCCGAGTCGCCGACCGGCAGTTACGACGTCCGCCACATCATCGAGATGATCGCCGACCATGATTCGATGCTCGAGCTGCGTGCACTGTGGGCCACCAATGTGGTCACCGCATTCGCGACCATTGCCGGCCGACCCGTCGGTGTGGTCGCCAACCAGCCGATGTCACTGGCCGGCACACTCGATATCGCAGCGTCCCAGAAGGCTGCTCGCTTCGTGTCGATATGCGATGCGTTCAACCTGCCGATCATCACCTTGGTGGACACCCCGGGCTTCTATCCGGGCAAAGATCTCGAATGGCGCGGCATGATCCGCCACGGCGCCCAACTCGTCCAGGCCTATGCCCGCGCCACGGTGCCGAGGCTGTGCGTGATCCTGCGCAAGAGCTACGGCGGTGCCTATATCGTCATGGACTCCAAGACCATGGGCAATGATCTCTGTCTGGCATGGCCCGGTGCCGAACTCGCCGTCATGGGCGCCGGCCAGGCCGCGGCGATCCTCCAGCGCCGGGCCAGCGATGCCGAACGGGCGGCGTTCGAGGCCGACTACGCCGAACGTCTCCTGAACCCCTATGTCGCCGCCGAGCGAGGCCTCGTCGACGCCGTCATCGACCCGGCTGACACCCGTGCCGAGATCAGCGCAGCTCTCGAGATCCTGGCCCATAAACGCGAACTCCTCGCACCCCGCAAACACGACAACAGCCCCCTGTGAGCACTGCTGTGCAGGCCGTCGCGCACGCAGTGGTGCGGACCGGGCCTCAGCGATAACGGTCGGGATCAGCCGCCAGGATCGCCGCGCCAACGGCTGCGGCACGATCCACGAACGCGGCAGCCTCGATGCGTGGATGCGGGCGATGCCCGGGTGCGTAGAGCAGTTCGCCGAACCATGCCTCGATCGG
>SKFX01000153.1 GCA_007117775.1 Ilumatobacteraceae bacterium | reverse complement strand
GGAACGATCTGGGCCAGCGCGAGATCCGCGCCGCCGAGATCTCCAGCGATGATGTCGGTGAAGGCGACGTCCACGATCTCGAGTTCGAGTCCGAAACGCTCAGCGAGTTCGATGGCAATGGCCCACTCGTAGCCGCCGGCGACGGTCTCGGGGGTGTCGCCGTCCCAGAAGCCGGGCGAACCCAGCGACGCAGCGACGCTCAGCACCCCCGGCCGATTCGTGTCGAGATCGCTCGGCACCGCATCGCGGGCCTGGTTGCATCCGGCGATCGTGGTCAACGCGAGCGCGAACGTCAGGATTGAGCGGGAGCGTCGGGCCATACGCGGCACGCTAGTTCAGCGCTGCGGTCTGAGTCGGTGCATCACTGGTTCGGTTCACGATCTGATGAACGCCCGCCCCGGACCGGGCCGGTTGACAGATGGGTTATGGTGTCGGCCACATGGCGGCGACGGGCGGATCGTCGAACGCGCGATGGCGGGCGCGGGCGGGCGCGGGTCTGGTGGAGACCGGTTGCACGTCGTCGGCGCGCCCAGATGAGTGCTCCTCGACAACCGTCATGGCATTGCGCTGGACGGTGATCACGGTGCCTGCGGTGGTCGTATGTCTCGCGGGTCTCATCGCCATGTTCGGGCCCCGTCCCGGGATCTTCGTTGTGACCGGCCTGGGTGCGATGTCGATCGCAGCGCTCATCGACATCGCCGCCGAGCAGATCCCCGATCCGCTGGTGGTCTGCACCGGAGTCGCAGCGGTGAGCGGATGGGTGATGACCGATGCTGAGATCGCCCAGGTTCTCGCGGGATCGCTATTCATGGGCCTGCCGGTGCTCGCCGTGCATCTCGTGTCTCCATCGGCGATGGGATTCGGCGATGTGAAAGCGACATTGGCGCTCGGGGCCCTGGTCGGTCTCGTGCAGGCGACGGCGGCACTTCTCGGCCTTGCGGTGGCGACGGCGACGATGGCGGTTGTGGGGATCGTGTCGGGTCGGCGGTCGGTGCCACTCGGGCCCGGGCTGGTGGTCGGCGCCGGCGTGGCGTGGGTGTTGAGCAGCAGGTTCGGAATGGGGGACTGGTGATGTCGAGAGAGGGCACCGTGCCGAGGGCCGAGACAGATCGACCGATGGCGACGTCGGGGTCTCGTCGTCAGCGTCGAAGTACCACCGACGAGAGCGATACGGGATTCCGGCCGTCGTCTCGTCGCCGGGCACGTCTGGCGATCGGGGTGGGCCTCGCAGCGATTGCCGTGGCGGGCAATATCGCCGTCTACAGCAGTCTTGATGAACGCGTCGAGGTGTTGCTGGCAGCGGTCGAGATCCCGGCCGGCGCGCCGATCGAGGCTGCCCAGTTGCGCGTCGTGACGGTGGCGGTGGACACCGCGGTGCAGGTGGTGTCCGTCGACGAACGTGCTGCGGTGATCGGCAAGTACGCGCGAGCACCGATTGCAGCCGGGGTATTGGTGACACCATCAGCTCTCGCCGACACGCCCCTGGTTTCACCGGGTGCGGCGGTGGTTTCGTTGCGTCTCCCCGAAGGTTCGATCCCAGATGGTGTTGTCGAGCGTTCGCACGTGCTCGTCGTGGCCTCCGATCCAGTTGCATTTGTCGACCGAACAGTCGACGCAGGAGGTCGTGAGGACGTGGTTGGTGATGGAGCCGGCGATCATGGTCGCTCGGACGGGGCGGTCGCCGGAGTGATCGTCGGTGCGGTCGAACCCGCTGGTGTGGGAACCGTTGCGGTGTCCGTCGAGGTGGATGTCGACGATTCGGTTCGCGTGGCGCGTGCCGATCAGGTTCGGATCGTGCTGATCGCTCCGGAGAATGATGCCGAGGGCGAGTCGTGACGGCGATCGTGCTGTGCGGTGATGCGGTCACGACCACGACCTTGGTGCTGGCATTCACGTGGCCGAGAGTTGAAGAGTCGTCCGTTGTTGCCGACCAACTGCCAGCGGTGGAGCGAGACGAGAACGATGGGTTCGGATCCCCCGTCATCGAGCGCCTGATCGTCGAATCCGATCCATCGGGCGGGTCGCTCGTCGGATGGCTCGGGTTGGACCCGCGCCGAACGCTGACCACTGCAGTCACCAGTTCGCCATATGAGAGCGACCTGGCGCGGTGTCAGCATCGAGCATGGCAGAACCATGCGCAGTTGCTCGGCGATGGGATTGCGGTCCTGGCGAGTCCGATCCGTTCGGTTGAGGCTGCGGCCTCCCAGATGCGGGCGCACCGATCAGTGCTCGGCGATATCGGTTCGATGGGTCACCCCATCGCCTTCATCGACTGTGGGCGAGGTCTTCCGGCAGGGCCGTGGGTCCCATCTGGGTCTGCGCTGGTGGTGCTCGTGCATCGACAGTTCGGTGGGCCTTCGACTGCAGCAGGGCCCAGGGTGGAACAGTTGCGCGAACGATTTGAGAGCTTCGAATCGGCCGGTCATCGCCCGGCCCTGGTGATCATCGGGTCCGACCCATTCGATCCGGCTGAGATCGCGGCCCACCTCAGCCAAGGCGATGAGATGTTGTCGGTGACCCTCCCTGAGGACCGCTTTGCCGCCGAGGTGCTGGCCGGACGTCTCGGCTGTTCAAGCCGCCGACTCCGCCGACTCCGACTCATGCGGGCAGGCCGAGCAGCATCGCTGCAACTCAGCACGGTGGTGCGGCGGTCCGATGGTGACCTCGCGGTTGTTGATTCACAGTGGGCGGATCGATGATGTCCATGAAGCCTGCATCGAGCCGAGGGGAGATGGGGCATCGACCGGAACTGGATGCGGCCGTGGCCGGTCTGACCGCCGTCATCGCCGAACGCCTCGTTGACCAACAGGCTGAGGTTGCTGAGATGAGCGCTCTTGGTGATCCTGCGTTCACGGCAATCGCTGATGGAGTGGGCGGTTCCGACGACACCGTCGCGGTCGTGGAACAGCTCTTGATCGGTCGATGGTTGAACGATGCGTTGGTCGATCTGAACCGTGAACGCATCGAGCGCGGTGAGGAACCATTTGATGCCATGAGCGAACGCTCGATCCGAGCGCGCGTCGTCGCAGAGCTGACCGGGTCGGGTCCGCTCGAGATTTACCTATCGGACCCCGATGTCGAGGAAGTGGACGTCAACTCTCACCTGAGCACCTGGGTCAGCTACGCCGACGGCAGGAAGGTCGATGTCGGCCAGCTGTGGGCGAGTTCAGCACAATTGACCTCGTTCCAGAAGCGTCTGGCCCGCCGGATCAGCATCAGTGGTGAGGGCCGTCTCGACACCTCCTCGCCGAGCCTCACCTTGCAGGCCCGCGACGGTTCGCGTGTCGTGATGGTGCTCGGTGGGTCCGATGAGCACGGGATCTCGACCCAACCCCGCCTTGCGATCCGGCGCTATGTCATCGAGCACGTCGGCCTCGATGGTCTCGCAGAACTCGGTCTCATGCCGGCACGACTCGTGCCGATCCTGTCGGCGCTGGTGCGCTGTGGTTTCACGATGCTCATCTCAGGTCCTCCCGGGGCGGGCAAGACGACACTGCTCACCGAACTGCTGGGGGAGGTGTCGCCCTCGGAGCGCATCATCACAGTCGAGCGCCATTTGCTCGAGTTGCGTCTCGAGGATGATCCGCGCCATCCCGACGCTCCTGGGCTCTACACGCGTCGTGCCAATGCCGAAGGTGTGGGTGAGGTCTCGACGCGCGAACTCGTCGAGCTCACGAGACGGCTCAATCCCGATCGGGTGGTGGTGGGTGAACTCGTCGAGGATGAGGCACTCGAGATGCTCGATGTGGCGTCGATGTGCGCGCGCGGTTCCCTGGCGACGATCCATGCCCACACCGCGGACATCGTGATGGCTCGTCTCGCCTACTACGTGGCCAAGTCCGATGTGTCGCTGCCCGAATATGCGGTCTGGAGCCTGATCGCTCAGACCGTCGATTTCGTGATCCATATCGACCTGGTCCGCAATGTCGAAGCCCCGATCGCTGCCGGCACGACGTGGCAGGGACGTGGACAACCGGTGGGCGGCCCGGTCCGAAGGATCACCTCGATCATCGAGGTCGGGGGTCGATCGGAGAACGGCACGGTCGCCACCACTGAACTCTGGCGCACCGATACGGTGCACGGGCTCGTGATGGCGGCTCCACTGTCGATACAGCACCGCCGGCGGCTCGAACTCGCCGGATACCGGGCTGATGAACTGTTCGCACTTGAGCCGCTGGCATCGGAGGTGGGGTGATGCAGGCCCTGGTGCTGTGGAACCTGGTCGGTCTCAGCGCGGTGGCGGTCGGCCTGGGCTGGCCTGCCGGAGCCGTGGGGAGCTCAGGTGTTACTCGTTCGCTTCATCGTCGTGTCTCACGCGGGGCCATGAGGCGCGCCGCGCCCGCTGCGAGTGTGGGTGTGGTGGTGTTGGTGTTGTCGGGATGGCCGCTCCCCGCATTCGCTGCGGCGCTCATGCTGTGGTGGGTCTGGGGCGCATGGGAGCGTGTGCATCGAGTCGGTCGTTCCGAGCTGGTTGGCCTCGAGGGTCTTGCGGTCTGGATCGAGAACGTACGCGATGTGCTGGCTGCCGGTGAGCAGCCGATCGGGGCGATCGCCCAGACCTCGAGTTCCAGTGCAGCTGAACTCGGGCCAGCGATCAGACGGCTGAATGCTGGGCTGCGTCGTCAGGATCCTGAGATCGCGTTGCGTCGATTCGCCGCCGATCTCGACGATCCCCTCGGTGATCTGGTGGCGGTCGGGCTCTTGGTGGCGATCCGTCGCGGTGGCCGTGCCATCGACGTGCTGTCGATGCTCGCCGCTCAGACCCGTCACGCTCTGGAGCGTCGGCGCCTCATCGAGGCCGAGCGCGCTCCGGTGATCCGCGAGGTGTGGTTGCTGACCGCACTGATGTCGGTGCTCTTCGGCGCGGTCTTCATCTTCGGTCGTTCCGGATACCTGTCGACGTACCAGAGCGCAGGCGGCCAGCTGGTCTTGGCCGCTGCCATCGTCGGATACGGCGGGTTGGTGATCAGGGTGCAACAGCTCGCTCGTTTCCCGCGACCCCGCCGTTTCCTTGCGCCGGGTCGAGCAGCAGTCGCCGAATGGCGACGAGTTCCGGGGTGGGCCAGCTGATGGATCCGGTGTGGTGGTTGTTGTGGTGGACCGTGGTGGCGGCCACTGGCGTCTGGTCGTTCCAGAGTGGATGGAGCCAGCCGCGGCCGAGTGTCTCGGTTGCCCTCGAACGGTTGACGAGCCCGGCCTGCGGGCGCCCGGGCCGGATGGATGTGGTCCGCCAGCGGGTCCGGCTGCTGCCGTGGTCGCTCGATGACATCGGCCTGCGGTTGATCGATCAGAGTGCCGATCGCTACGCGCTCGATGCACTGCGTCGTGCTGCGCAGTCACTCCTGATCACAGGGGTCGGTGCGGTCGCGCTCGCCGTGGCCGGCGTCTTGCCGCCGGTGCTGGTGCCGCTGGTCATGGTGGTGGGAGTGGTTGGTGCTGTGGTGCTCTACCTCGCCCAGTGCAATGCGGAGGCATCTGCAGCCCGTCAGGCGATCCGCCATGAATTGTCGGCCTATCTCGATGTGGTGGCGATGCTCTTGAGTGGCGACTCGGGTTATGAGGGAGCGTTGCGCCAGGCAGCCGATACCGGTGACGGTCAACTGTTCAGGGAGCTGCGTCGACGTATGCACGACACCACCCGGACCGGCCGCAGCCTCGTCGAGGTCCTCGAGCAGACCGGTGAGTGGTTCGGGGTTGACGAGATCGGCCAGGTGTCAGCGACGCTGACGATCTCTGCCTCCGAGGGCGCCCCGGTGGCGAGATCGCTGGCCGCATCATGTTCGAGCTTGCGAGCCGCTCTCTCGGCCGAGCAGGAGACCGAGGCGCGACTGCGTACCTCGCGCCTGACCCTGCCGCTCGTGTCGATGGCGCTGATTTTCATGGCGGTGGTCATCTACCCGGCGTTGGCGCCGTGATGGGCCTCTCGTCGGCGCACAGTGGG
>SKFX01000082.1 GCA_007117775.1 Ilumatobacteraceae bacterium | reverse complement strand
TTCGACGGCACGGACCCAGGCGGTCGACTCCACCACTGCGGCACGCCCCTCAGCCAGGTAGGTCGGCCGATCCCCGAGGACCACGACGCGTTCGGGCGGTGTCATGGCATGTGGACGCAGGGCCTCACCGAGTTGGGCCACCGTGGCGTCGATCGCTGCATCGGTCGTGATCCCGGTACCCGTCTCGATCTCGGCATCGGCTTCCGCTGCGATCGGCACCAGCTCGGCACCCGGGCCGGTCGACACGGTGAAACACTGGCCCTCGGGGGCCTCGGGCAACGCGATGATGGCCGGTGCCGACAGGGTCGCCACCGCACGGCGGCGACCCGGGATGAGACCGCCGCGGGCCGTATCGGTGAGCACGTCGGCGATGAACAGGGTGGCATCACCGCTCACCAGAGCAGCATCGTGGTCGAAGACCGCCCCTGCGTCGACGACGGTGCCAGAACCGGAGGTCTCAGCGGTCGCCATGGTTCACTCCTGCACCAATCTGGCATAGGTCCCACCGCGTTCGATCAACTCGTCATGGGTGCCCGATTCCACGACCTTGCCCTGGTGCATGACCAGGATCAGATCGGCATCGCGGACCGTCGAGAGACGGTGCGCGACGATCACGGTGGTGCAGCCCCGTCGCCGCAGCGCCGCTTCGACCGCGGCTTCCGTCTCGGTGTCGAGCGCGCTGGTGGCCTCGTCGAGCAACAGCACCGACGGATTGCGCACCAGTGCGCGTGCGATCTCGAGGCGCTGGCGCTGGCCGCCCGAGAAGTTCGCCCCACCGTCGGCGACCGTCGAGGAGTATCCCCCGGCGCGCGACACGATGGCGTCGTGGATCTGGGCGTCGCGGGCCGCGGTGACGAGATCGGCCTCATCGATCGAGTGGTCCCACAGCGTCAAGTTGTCGCGGATGGTCCCGGAGAACAGTGCGATGCGCTGGTCGACCATCGCGAGCGACAGTGCGAGCGTGGCGCGCGAGATCTCATGGCGGCTGTGACCGTCCAGCGATACCGAACCCGACCACGGCTCATACAGTCCGGCCAGGAGTCGCACCAGGGTGGACTTGCCACTCCCCGATGTACCGACCACTGCGACGCGCGATCCGGGCGGCACATCGAGACTGAAGTTCTCGATCAGTGGTGGCGCAGTGGTCTTGTAGCCGAAGGTGACCGAGTCGAGGCGCAGCGAACCACGTAGTCGAGGCTCCGAACCATCTGAGTCCATGGTCTGGATCTCGGGATCGCACGACGGGTCGAGATCCTCGTTCAACACATCGTCGAGTCGGGTGATCATGTTCTGCACCTGCTGAAGCATCCACGCGAATGTCACCAGACCGGTGATCGGCCCGGTGAAGGATGCAACCAAGGACTGGAACGCCACGAACGACCCCAACTCCAGCGAACCGTTGATCACCAGGAGTGCTCCGAGGCCCATCACCGAAGCCGAGACCAGCGAGGTGATCACCATCGGAACACCGTTTCCCCACTGGGTGGTGACCGCGATGTCGTTGCGGGCATCGGCGAGTCGGACCGCGGTGCCCTCCCAACGACCGAAGTAGTCGCTCTCGAGGCCGCCGGACTTGATCGTCTCGAGGTTCAATGCGCCGTATGCGGTGACCTGGAACATCTGGCTCTGGGCCTGGGTGAGCAGTCGCGCCGCATCGCGTCGACGCATCAGCGCCCATCGCAGGGCCAGCAGGTTGATGAGTGTCAACGCGATCGCAACAGCCGCGAGGACCGGCGAGATCAACACCATCGCCACGCCGTAGACGATGACCACAACCGAGGCGATGCCCACCGATGCCAGTTCCCCGGTGATCAGACTGGCGACCTCGCGGTTGTGCCCGATGCGCTGGACCAGGTCCGAGACCGCCCGGGCCATGAAGTACTTCTCGGGCAATCGCAGCGACCGGTGCACGAACCGTGCTGATTCACCCACAGTGAGGCCGATGGCGACGCGTAGCAGGATGCGCTGCTGGGCCCAGACCAACAGTGCCTGCAACGCGATGATCAACGACAGTGCGCCGACGATACGCCAGGCCGCCGAGCCATCCTGGCGCACCAGTGCCTCTTCGATGAACAGCTTCGACAACAACGCCATCGCAAGGCCCGGCACGGTCGCCAAGAGGCCGATGACGACGACGGCGAGCACTTCGGAGATCACTCGACGCAGGTGCGAGATGAGCCCCTTCCACGGTTTGGGGGCCTCACCGCCGGGCTCGAAGTCCTCGCCGGGTCGCAGCGCCAGACAGATACCCGAGTAGTCGCGCTCCAGCTCGGTGGCGGTGACGCGGCGCGGTCCCGATGCCGGATCGTTGAGATAGGCGCCACCATCGCGATCGAGGCCTTCGAGCACGACGAAATGCGACGCCTTCCAGAACAGGATCAGCGGATAGCCGTGACGATCCAATGACTTGGCCGGCAGGCGATAGCCCGCGCCCTCCATCCCGAACTCGCGCGCTGTGCGCAGCAGATCCGCCGCGCTGGTCCCATCGCGCGACGCGCCGGTGCGGACGCGCATCTCATCGAGGCCCACCCACCGGCCGTAATGCGCGAGCACCATCGCGAGCGACGCCGCACCGCATTCGGTGACCTCCATCTGCAAGACGGTGGGGACCTTGACCCGCGATGCACTGGCGCGCGGATGCGGTGTCGGTGCCGGACGGACAGTGGTGGCGGTCGCGGTCATCGGCCGATGGCCTGGGCCGCCAGGGAGGTGCGGTCGACGACGATCTGTGCGCTGCCGAGGGCGCCGAGGGGTGGCAGTGATGGTGGTCCTTCGCCGACGGTCCACGCCAGGCCGGTCGGTGTCGAGGGATCCACACCGGGCTCGAGCACGACCTCATACAGCGGGCCGCCCTGGAGTGCGGCGGCGGCCTGAGCGGGGTCACCCAAGATGTCGCCGAGTCGGGCCCGGCTGAGGGGCACCGCCGAGATCTCGCGCACCTCGGCGCGCAGCGACCCGAAGGTCTGGGGGTTGATCGACCCGATCACCACGGTCGCCTCCTGGCCGACCTCGAGCGAGGTGAGATCGGGAGCGCTGACGATGGCGAGGCCGACGGGCTCCTCGTCGATCGGTGCCAACAGGAACATCGGAGTGCCCTGTAGGTTCACCCGTCCCTCAGCGGTGTCGATCGCGACGATCACCCCATCGATTGGCGCCACCACCTCGGCCTGACCGAATTCGGGGACTGCGACCACCGCCATGGTGTCGCCGGCGCTGACCCGGTCCCCCTCGGACAGGTCCATCTCGACGACGAGGCCGCCGGCGAGTTCACCGACGGGGAACAGACCCGATTCGGGCGAGAATACGACCGGGGCGGACACGGTGACCGTGCGTTGCGCAACGACACCCCAGATGACGAGGCCGAGCACCAGCGCTGCGAGCCCGAGCACACCGAACCAGACCTGACCGGTGGTGCGCTTGAAGACCAGATCGAGCTGTTCGAGCGGATTGCCCGCCTCGGTGAGCGCTCGCTCCTCGAAGGTCTGCGGACGCGCCGGTGCCGTCGGCGCCTCCTGTGAGGCGATCAGGTCGTCGATCGCATCGAGGCCGCGGCGAGAGCGACCCCGACCAGAGGCTCCCGATCCGGCATCACCGGCCGCATCGCCATCACCTGGTGACGACATCAGCGCCACCCCGGTCCGATCCGCCGCGAGTGCCGAGCATCATCTGGTGGCAGCGGTGGATTCAGCGTGCAGCGTCCACCTCGATCGTCAACGTATCCGGGCCCCATCCCTGCTGCTGTCTCCTCTATCGCTCCAGCTTCCGCCGGACATCTATCCAGCGACGACAGCACCCCTCTCGGGCACGCCGCTCAGAAGAGTTGAGCACACCGCTCGATACAGCACAACATTCCAAGTGCGGGTGTGTTGACCGATCACTCGATGCGCATGCCCGAGATCGCCCGGGCGATCACGAGCTGCTGGATCTCACTGGTGCCCTCGAAGATCGTATGGATCTTGGCATCGCGGTGCCAGCGCTCGACGGGGTACTCACGGGTGTATCCGTAGCCACCGAGGATCTGGATCGCCTCCTCGGTGACGCGCACCGCGACCTCAGAGGCCTTGTATTTGGACATCGAGCCCTCGGCGTTCGTGAAGCCGCCGTTGTTGGCGAGCCATGCCGCACGCCAGATCAACAGCCGGCTGGCGTCGATCTCAGTCGCCATATTGGCGAGCTTGAACGCGATCGCCTGGTGCTGGATGATCGGCTTGCCGAACGCGACGCGCTCTTTGGCGTAGTCCAGTGCGTACTCGTACGCGGCGCGGGCGATGCCGAGCGCCTGGGCGCCGACGGCCGGACGGGTGGCCTCGAAGGTCGCCATCGCCGGCTGCTTCTCACCGGTGGTCTGACGTTCGCGGGCCCGGGCCAGCTTGGCGTCGAGACGCTCCTTGCCGCCGAGCAGACATGAACCCGGCACCCGCACGTCGTCGAGGACCACCTCAGAGGTGTGGCTGGCACGGATGCCGTGCTTGAGATACTTCTGGCCCTGTGACAGCCCGGCGGTGCCGGGCGGCACCACGAAGGAGGCCTGACCGCGGCTGCGCAGTTCGGGATCGACCGTCGCCACCACAACGTGCACATCGGCGATCCCACCGTTGGTGATCCACGCCTTGGTGCCGTTGATGACCCATTCGTCCTTGGCTTCGTCGTATACGGCGCGGGTGCGCAGGCTCGAGACATCTGAGCCGGCATCGGGCTCGGATACGCAGAACGCACCGAGTTGCACCTTGTCGGGGGTGCCGTAGCACTGCGGGACCCATTCCATGACCTGCTCGGGGGTGCCGAGACCGGAGATCCCCGCGGCGGCGAGCGCCGAACCCATGATCGCCATGCCGATGCCGGCATCGCCCCAGAACAGCTCCTCGATCGCGACCGGCAGCGTGAGGCCGCTCTTGTCACCGAAGGCATTCATCAAGAAGTCGATCCCATAGAGGCCGATCTTGGCGGCCTCCTCGACGATCGGCCACGGGAACTCCTCGCGCTCATCCCATTCGTGGGCGGCGGGTCGGATCACCGTCTCTGCGAAGTCGTGGACCCACTTCTGCAGCTGCAGTTGGTCCTCATTCAGTGCCAGGGAGAAATCGCTCATGGCATCACGATAGCGCGCAAGTTACCGATGGGTAACCCCGGACGGCGACCAGAGCCGACGCGCGTCAGGCGCGGCGCAGCGAGGTGCCATCACGGGTGGTTTCGACCAACCATCCCTCGGCCTGCAATTCGGCGCGCAGCGCGTCGGCGGTGGCGTAGTCGCCGGCGGCGCGGGCGGCATCGAGCGCGGCGGCGCGGGCCGCGGCATCATCGGGCACCTCGGCTGACGCCACCAACTCCAGGCCGACGGCGGTGCAGATCTCAGCCACCGCACTCGCCAGTGCACCGGCGAGTGCGGTGTCGCCGGCATCGAGCGCGCCATTGGCCCGCCGGACGGTGTCGAACAACAGCGCGGTCGCCGCCGGGGTGTCCAAGTCGTCATCCATCGCGGCACCGAACGCGTCGAGCACCTCGGCCATCGCCGGATGCTCCGGTGCGGGTGCAAGTGCCGCGGTACGGGCCGCGAAGGCGTCGAGACCGGCCAGGGACTTGACTGCGGCGGTGAGGTTGTCGGCCGACACCGTCACTGGACTGCGATAGTGCGACTGCAACAGCACCATGCGATAGGCCCGCGGGTCATAGGTATCGATCAGGTCCAACAGGTTGTCGACATTGCCGATGCTCTTGGACATCTTCTCGCCGCCGGGATCCACCACGAAGCCGTTGTGCATCCAGTGGTTGGCGAACACCTTGCCGAGCGCGACCGCCTGGGCACGTTCGTTCTCATGGTGCGGGAAGCGCAGGTCCTGGCCACCGCAGTGCAGATCGAAGCCCTCGCCCAGGATGCCGAGGCTCATGACCACACATTCGCTGTGCCAGCCCGGCCGGCCGCTCCCCCACGGCGACGGCCATGCCGGCTGAGACGGCTCAACCGCCTCGGCGAACTTCCACAGCACGAAATC
>SKFX01000129.1 GCA_007117775.1 Ilumatobacteraceae bacterium | reverse complement strand
CATCTGCCCGGGATGCTGGCCTCGGTGACCCGGCTGCCGGTGATCGGCATCCCGGTGCCGGCCACCGCCATGGCCGGTGTCGATGCGCTGTTGTCGATCGCCCAGATGCCCGCCGGTGTCCCGGTGGCCACCATGGCCGTCGGCGGTGCCGAGAACGCTGCGCTGTTGGCGGTGCGCATCCTCGCCCTCGGCGACGCCGACCTGGCCGGCCGTCTCGACGCCCATCGGGCTGCACTCATCGAGCGGGCCCGTGACGGTGACCGGCGTGTCGGCGAAGCGACCGGACGCGACTGAGCTCGAAACGAGCTCGGACGTCTGAGCTCAGGCGCCGACCAGGCGCACCGCAGCCGGGCCGTCGCTGCTGATCAATTCACCGATGATCCAGGTCGGCTCATCGATCGCGTCGCGCACCTCGTCAACCCGGTCAGGCGCGCAGACCGCGACCATGCCGATACCCATGTTGAGCGTCCGATACAGCTCGTCGGCATCGAGACCGATGGCGAGATCGCGGAGCAGCGCGAACAGCGGTGGGACCGGCCAGGACCCGAGATCGATCACCGCGGTGACCTCCTCGGGCAGGACGCGCACCACATTGCCGGGCAGACCACCGCCGGTGATATGGGCGAGACCCTTGAGCGGCGACGCATCGCGATCGATCAACGGCCAGAGCATCTCGTAGTAGCTGCGGTGCGGCACCAGCAGCGCCTCACCCACCGATATCTCCAAGCCGTCGGGCACCACTTCGAGCGGTAACCATTCGACCAGGCGACGGATGAGCGAATAGCCGTTGGTATGGGGTCCGCTCGATGCGATCCCCACCAGAACGTCACCGGCACCGATTCCAGGTGTCGGCAGCAGCCGCTCGGCTTCTGCCACACCGATCAGCGTTCCCGCGACATCGAGTGCGCCGGGCAGATAGACGCCGGGCATCTCGGCGGTCTCGCCGCCCAACAGCGCGCAGCCCGCCGCCTCACAGGCGCCGGCCATCGAGGTCACCACCGTCGCGACGCGCTCGGCTGAGATGGTCGATGAGGCCAGATAGTCCAAAAAGAACAACGGACGCGCCCCCTGCACCAGCACATCGTTGATGCAGTGGTTCACCAGATCGGCGCCGATGCCATCGAGGCGGCCGGCACGCCCAGCCAAGTCCACCTTGGTGCCGACACCGTCGGTGGAGGCCACCAGCAGCGGATGGTCCATCTCGCGCAGTGCCGCGGCGGAGAAGACCCCGCCGAAACTCCCCACCCCGCCGAGCACCGCATCGTTGTGGGTGCGCTCGACCGCGGCGCGCATGGCCTCGACGGCGCGCTCGCCCTCGTCGATATCGACACCGGCGGCCGCATAGGACCCGAGTCGCGCCCCGGGCACCCGCCAGCCGATATCGCGCCGATAGTGCATCCCGTCGAAGTGCACCCGCGCAATGGCCTCATAGGCGCGCTCGCGCGCCGCCGCGAGATCGGCGCCGACGCCGGTCACCGCCAGCACCCGACCACCTGAGACACAGCCATCGGTCATCGCGGCCTCGAACACCACCGCAACGGTGTCGGACGCATCGCAGTGCATCTCGCCCGCATCGCTGCGCATCAGGTCACCCGGGATCGTGACCGCGGCACCGGTGGTCGGCTCGCCGGGATAGCCGGCCGCAGCGGCGACGACCGTGCAGGCCGCACCATCGATGAGGCGCAACGGCACCGACCCCAGATCACCGCGAGTGGCCGCCAGCGCCAACTGCGCGAGGTCGGACTCGATGAGCGCGAGGACCGCCTGGGTCTCGGGATCACCGAAGCGGACGTTGTATTCGATCAGGCGCGGGCCGGCGGCGGTCAGCATCAACCCGGCATAGAGCACCCCGATATAGGGCGTGCCTGCGGCGCGCAGATGGTCGAGCACCGGCTGCACGAAGGTCGCCAGCAGCTCATCGGCATCGAGGTCGAACGGTGCCGGTGCGATCGCACCCATCCCACCGGTGTTCGGGCCGGTATCGGCCTCGCCGACGCGCTTATGGTCCTGGGCGAGCGGCAGCGCCACGGCGCGCTCGCCGTCGCACAGTGCCAACAACGACACCTCGGGTCCGCTCAGGCGCTCCTCCACCACGAAGTCCGAGGTGGTGGCATCGATCGCGGCGACGGTCTCGGCATCATCGGTCGGGACCACGACGCCCTTGCCGGCCGCGAGTCCGTCGAGTTTCACCACCACCGGCGCGCCGAGATCGCGCCACCATGTCATCGCTCCGGTGTGGTCGCCGGCAGAAAAGCGCGCCCAGCGCGGTCCGGGGATACCGAGCGCGGTGGCCAGTTCGCGGGCATGGGATTTGGAGGACTCCAGGCGGGCCAGATCGGCCGTCGGGCCGAAGCACGGGATCTGCGCTGCGGCGCAGCGGTCCGCGATGCCGTCGACGAGGACCTGTTCGGGGCCGGGGATCACGAGGTCGATCGCGCCCGATGCTGCCAGCACCTCATCGATCCCGGCCATGATCTCGGTGTCGTGGCCGTGGCGACGACACGCCCACGCGATGGCGCGTTCGCGTCCGCCACCACCGACGACGACGACGCGCATCAGCCGAGCACCCCCTCGAAGGCCGATTTGGTGCCGGGTGGGGCCACGGGCACCGGATAGGTGCCGGTGAAACACGCATTGCAGTAGCCGCTGTTCGAGCCATCGGCGTTGCCGACGGCTCGCATCATCGCGTCGAGGGGCAGAAAGCCGAGCGAGTCGGCGCCGATCTCCTCACAGATCGCCTCGGTGTCGAGGCGCGCCGCCATGAGGTCACCGTCATGGCCCATATCGACACCGAAATGGCAGGCGTGGGTGATCGGCGGACAGGTGATGCGAACATGCACCTCGGTGGCACCGGCCTCGCGGATCAACCCGACCAGTGGCCCTGCGGTGGTGCCGCGCACCAGCGAGTCATCGATCATGACCACCCGTTTGCCCGCCAAGTTCCCGCCGAGGGCGTTGAACTTCAGTGCGACACCGCGCTCGCGGATGTCCTGGGTCGGTTCGATGAAGGTGCGGCCGATATAGCGGTTCTTGATGAGACCGTCGTTGAACGGCAGCCCGCTGGCGTTCGCGAACCCGATGGCGGCTGGAATCGACGAGTCCGGGACCGGGATGACCACATCGGCATCCACCGGGCAGGTGTGGGCCAATTCGGTGCCGAGGCGCTGGCGGACATCATGGACATTGCGGCCGGCCCATGAGGAGTCCGGGCGCGAGAAGTACACGAACTCGAAGGTGCAACGCGCCGCGTCGGTGGCCGGGGCGAGCACCTGCCGGCGCACCATCTCACCATCGCACAGCGTCACGATCTCGCCGGGCTGGACCTCGTCGATGTCGACACAGCCCAAGGTGGCGAGCGCACAGGTCTCACTGGCGACAGCGTGGCCGCCGGTCGGCAGACGTCCGACCGACAGCGGTCGGAACCCCCACGGATCGCGCACTGCGATGACGCGATCCGCACCCAGGATCACGAGCGAGTACGCGCCCTTCCACGCCGGGATGGTGCGCTCGATGCGCTCCTCCCAACTGCTGCCACCGGCTGCGGCCAGCATCAGCGTCATCACCTCGGAGTCGCTGGTGGCGCTCAGTGCGAACCCGCGGCCCAACAGTTCATCGCGCAATGCGCCGGCGTTGACGAGGTTCCCGTTATGGGCGAGGGCGAGCGGGCCGTGCATGGTCTCGACCAGGAACGGTTGGATATTGCGGTCGCTGTTGATGCCGGTGGTGCTGTAGCGGGTGTGGCCGATGCCGTGATAACCGTTGAGTGGTGCCAGCGCTTCGGGGGTGAAGACATTGGTGACGAGTCCGGCGGCCTTGTGGACCCGGGCGCGATGGCCGTCGCTGACGGCGATGCCGGCCGCCTCCTGGCCGCGGTGCTGGAGGGCGAACAACCCGAAGAAGGCCAGTTGTGCGACCCCTTCACCGTCGGGCCGGGCGACGCCGATGACCCCGCATTCCTCGCGTGGTCCGTCGCTCAGGGCGACCGGTGTCACCGTCATATCGTCAGCGACGGCGGTTCGGCCGGTCGCCGTGATCGGGATGTCGGAGTGCATGGTGATCATTCTCCCAGCTGGGCGATCGCCCGCTCGATACGCGGTCCCACCGGGTACTCCCCGGCGGCGAACTCGGTGCCCGTCAGACGCTCGAAGGCGTCGAGATAGCGATCCACCGCAGCGCGCACCACCTCATCGGGCAGCGCAGCTCGGCCCCCGGTGGCATCGTCGTGATGAGCCATCACGGCCCGGCGGACATCTTCTTTGTCGAGACCTTCGGGCTCGAGGCCCGCAGCGATGCGCTCGGTGTAGGTCGCAGCCACCCACAGCCGCGATGAGTCCGGGGTGTGGACCTCATCGATCAGCATCAACGCCCCCTCGGCATCGAGTCCGAACTCGTATTTGGTGTCCACCAGGATCACACCGGCGGCCGCTGCGATCTCGGTGCCACGGGCGAACAGCGCGAGGGCCACCTCGCAGACCTGCTCCCAGATCTCAGTGTCGACGAGGCCGCGTTCGACGACGCCGGCCACGCTGATCGGCTCATCATGGCCGCCGTCGTGGGCTTTGGTGGTCGGGGTGATCAGCGGTGTGGGGAGCGACGAGTTCTTGTTGAGACCGTCCGCGAGGCGGTAGCCGTCGATCTCGCGGGCCCCGGCCGTATATCGGGTCCACATCGACGTCGAGGTCACACCGGTCAGATAGCCGCGCACCACCACCTCGACGGGTAGCGGCTGTGCGGCGCGCACCACCATGACATTGGGATCGGGGACCGACACCACATGGTTGGCAACCACATCAGCGGTCGCCGCGAACCAGAAATCGGACAGTTGGTTGAGCACCTGACCCTTGTAGGGAACGGCGCCAACGACACGATCCATGGCCGAGATGCGATCGGTGGTGATCAACAGCCGCTGGTCATCGCCGAGCCGATACGACACCCGGACCTTTCCGTCGCGCCGGTCGGGCAGATCCAACGCGAGGTCCCAGAACGCCTCGGGCAGCGTCGTCGGGATCATGACCCCACCGCCGCCACCCCGGCACGGAACAATTCGAGGCCGAGACCGCCGATGGTCGCATCACCGCGATGATGCAGTGGATGCTGTTCGGCGAGCACATGGTCCTCGGGATGAGGCATCAGGCCGAGCACCCGACCGGTCGCGTCGCAGACCCCGGCGATCTCGGCCACCGACCCGTTCGGATTCGCTGACGCATAGCGCAGCACCACCTGGCCGGCGGCCGCGAGCCCATCGGGATCGGGGTGCACATAGCGGCCCTCACCGTGGGCGATCGGACAGTCGATGATCGGTGCGGTGCCATCGGCACCGCCGAGACCATCGGTCCAGACACAGTGACTGTCACCGACCTCGAGGCTGACCCATTCACATTGGAACCGACCGCTGGTGTTATGGCCGAGGGCGCCGGGCAACAGACCACTGCGGACCAGCACCTGGAATCCGTTGCAGATCCCGAGGACCGCACCACCACCGTCGACGAACCGGTGCAGCGCATCGGCGAGGAGACCATCGGCACCGCGGGTCAGCTCCAGGGCCAGCATCCGTCCGGCACCGAGGGCGTCGGCATGGCTGAACCCACCGGCGATGACGGCGATCTGTGCCGCTGCGAGCAGTTCGGGTGATGCGAGCAACGCCGTCGACGTCACCGTGTCGGCCTCGGCCCCCGCCAACGTCAGAGCCCGCACCGCGGCATGGTCGCGGTTCGTTCCCGGCCCGGCGATGACCAGGGCGCGCGGTCCGGCGTTCATGGCTCGAGACCCCGACGGTGATGGGCGTCGCAGAGTCGGTCGCGGTCGATGTCGGTATCGCCGATCACCAGCGAGGCGCTGTCGGTGAGGTGGCCGACGACCACCACGGGCTCATCGAGCACGGCGGCCAGTGCTCCGAGATCCGCCGGTGCCACCTCGAGGATGATCCTCGAGACCGACTCGGCGAACAGCGCGACGGTCACATCCTCGTGGCCGAGTTCGTCGAGCGGTGCGGTCTCGATCCCGAGACCCGACGCGATCACCATCTCGGCGAGCGCCACGGCGAGGCCGCCCTCGCTGATGTCATGGGCTGACACCACGAGACCAGACGCGATGGCGCGAT
>SKFX01000182.1 GCA_007117775.1 Ilumatobacteraceae bacterium | reverse complement strand
GTCGACCACCGTGAGGTGGTCGAGTCCGACGGTGTCGAAGAGGCGCTGTTGAAGGTGGCTGAGAGCTATGTGCAGCTCCTCACGCCGACCCGGCCGGATTCGCCGGTGGCCAAATCGCTCGCCAAACGCGGCGAGGGCCTGCACCACATCGGCTACCGGGTCGATGACTGCGCGGCCGCTCTCGAGTCGATGCGCGCCGCCGGTGCGACGCTGATCGATGAAGCACCGCGTCCGGGCAGCCGCGGCACCACCGTCGCCTTCGTGCATCCCAAGGGCAGCTTCGGCACCCTGATCGAGCTGGTTCAGGAGTGAACCGTCCTCCCGCAGCGGTGCTGTGGGATATGGACGGCACGCTGATCGACACCGAGCCGTACTGGATGGCGGCCGAACACGAACTCGTCGAGGCGTACGGCGGTGTCTGGACCGAACGCCAGGCCCGCATGCTGGTCGGCTTCGACCTGATCGACGCAGCACGCATCATCGCCGAACAGGGCCCGGTGCCGCTGGCGCCTGAACGCATCGTCGATGAACTCTTGGCGCGTGTCACCGCCCGCCTCGAGCGCGAGATCCCGTGGCGGCCGGGTGCGCGCACCCTGCTCAGAGAACTGCACGCCCGCGGTATCGACTGCGCGCTGGTGACGATGTCGTGGCGAAGCGCCGTCGAGCCGATGCTGGCGCAGCTGCCACCGGACACGTTCGCGGCGGTGGTCTGCGGCGATGAGGTACCCGAGGGCAAACCGAGCCCGGTGCCGTATCAGCGCGCCGCCGAACTGCTCGGGGTGGATCCGGCCGACTGTGTGGCGATCGAGGACTCACCGACCGGTGTCGCATCGGCGCGCGCTGCGGGCTGTCGGGTGCTGGGCGTACCCAATGTGGTCGATATCGCACCCGAACCCGGGGTGACGGTGCGCGAGACCCTGCGCGGTGTCAGCGTCGACGATCTCGCAGCGTTGCCCAACCGCGCCGAGGTGCTCGAGCGTCGACGGCGCACCCGGCTGCTCGGCGGACTCGCAGCCGTCGCCGCCGCACTGGTGGGATTCGCCGTGTTCTCGCTGCGACCCGCAGCCGATCCGCCGCTGATCCCGATGGACACCTGGGTGCCGTATTGGACGCTGGATCGCACCAATCCCGAATTCAACCGTCGCGTCGATTCACTGCGCGAGGTCTCCCCGTTCTGGTACCGGGTCGACGATCACACCGAGATCGTGATGGACTCCAATGCACCAGATGCCGCCACCGAGGAGTTCATCGAACGTCTGCGCCGATCCGATGCCACGATCATCCCGTCGGTCATGGACTATCTGCCCGCCGGTGAGATGGCGGCGGTGCTCGCCGATCCGGTGACGCGACGAGCCCATATCGATGCCCTCATCGCCTTCGTCGTCGATGGCCAATTCGACGGGGTGGACCTCGACTACGAGCAGTTCGCCTTCGCTGATGACCGCTCCACCTGGGAGACCACGAGTGTGCACTGGATCGAGTTCCTCACCGAACTATCGGCCGAACTGCACTCCCGCGATCTGACACTGACCGTCACCGTGCCACCGATCTACGACGCCGAACGCACCCCGGCGAGCGGATACTGGGTCTATGACTACGCGGCGATGGCCGAGGTCGTCGACAACATCCGCATCATGGCCTATGACTTCTCGACCTCGAGTCCCGGCCCGATCGCACCGCTCGAGTTCGTGCAGCGCGCCGTCGACGGTGCCACCGCGGCGGTGTCGGATCGCTCGAAGCTGGTGCTCGGCATCCCGGTCTACGGCTACAACTGGGCGGTCAGCGCCGACGGCGAATGCCCCGATGATGCGCCGCGCCGAACCACCGTCACGACGCGTTCGGTGCATGACCTGCTCGAGCGGCGCGGTGGCGAACCGGTGCGCAATGACGTCACCGGTGAGTGGACGTTCAACTATGAGCTGGTGGTGGAGGGCGACGACACCTCCTGTGTGCAACAACGCGAGGTGCACTACGTCGACGGTGACGGTGCCGTCGAGCGCATCGAGATCGCCCGGCGCGCCCGACTCGGCGGCGTCGCGCTGTGGGCGCTCGGATATGAGGATCAGCCGGTCTGGAACGAGATCGCAGAGGTCATCCGCCGCCCTGACGAGATCGAGAACGAGGACACATCATGAACCATGCACCGCATCCGCCCATCGGCGTCGACGTGACGCACCGCAACGAGGTGGTGAACGGCATCGACCTGCACTGGGTCGAGGTCGGCGACGGCCCGGTGGTGCTGATGGTGCACGGTTTCCCCGAATCGTGGTACTCGTGGCGCCACCAACTCGTCGCGCTGTCACAAGCCGGGTACCGCGCCGTCGCGATCGACGTCCGCGGCTATGGCGGGTCATCGGCCCCCGAGTCGATCGAGGCCTATCGCATGGTGTGCCATGTCGCCGACAATGTGCATCTGCTCGACGCCCTCGGCGCCGAGACCGCGGTCATCGTCGGTCATGACTGGGGGGCGCCGATCGCGTGGACCTCGGCATGGTTGCGACCGGACCGTTTCATCGCTGTCGCCGGCCTGTCGGTGCCCTTCGCCGGGGTGGGCCCGACCCGGCCGAGCGATGCGTTCCGCGCCCTCGGCGGTGACGAGGAGTTCTATATCGAGTACTTCCAACGCCCCGGTCGCGGCGAGACCGAGATCGAGGCCGATGTGCGCCGGTGGCTGCTCGGGATGTACTTCTCGAGTTCGGGTGATGTCCCCGAAATGGTCGTCGACGGCCGCACCATCGCCACCATCGCACCCGGCAGTCAGATGTCTGACCGGTTCAGCTATCCACCCGATGATCCAGCCGAGTGGCCACGGTGGCTGACACCGGCCGATCTCGACTTCTACACCGCCGAGTTCGAACGCACCGGTCTCGCCGGGGCGTTGAACCGCTACCGCAATGTGGACCGCGACTGGGAGGACATGCAGGTGCTCAGCGGTTCGCCGATCCGGGTCCCGGCACTGTTCATCGGCGGTGACCGCGACGGCCCGACACTGTGGGGTGCACCGGCCATCACCCGATTCGGCGACACCCTGCCGGCATTGCACGACTCGATCATCCTGGAGGGATGCGGCCACTGGACCCAGCAGGAACGACCGAGCGAGGTGAACGACGCGCTGGTCGGGTTCCTCACCGCCGTCGGCCATCGACGCGCTGGCTAATCTCGCCGCCATGGCCACATCCACACCACTGGTGATCGGTGTCGACTCCTCGACACAATCGGTGAAGGTCGAGGCCCGCGCCCTCGACACCGGAGCGGTGGTGGCCATCGGCCGTGCCGCGCACCCGCCGACCACTCCCCCGGTCTCCGAACAGGATCCGGTCGCCTGGTGGGAGGCGCTGTGCGCCGCGATGGCCGAACTCGGCGAGCATCGTGACCGGGTGGTGGCGATCGCAGTCGCCGGCCAACAGCACGGGATGGTGCTCGTGGATGAGGCCGGTGCGGTGGTGCGCCCGGCGCGGCTGTGGAACGACACCACCTCTGCCCCGGAGGCCACCGCGCTCGTCGAAGCAGTCGGTGCGCAACGGTGGGCGACACTCACCGGCAGTGTCCCGGTGGCGTCGTTCACGATCACCAAACTCGCCCAGATGGCCGCCCATGAGCCGGATGCCCTGGCGCGTGCCGCGCGGGTGATGCTGCCCCATGACTATCTCACCTGGCGGATGTGCGACCGGGTGGTCACCGACCGTGGTGACGCATCGGGGAGCGGCTGGTTCGATCCCTCCGCCGATGCCGTGGTTCCCGAGCTGCTGCGCGCCGCCGGTGCCGGCCATCTCATCGACGGGGTCCCCGAGGTGCTCGGCCCGCTCGACGTCGCCGGGACGCTCACCGACACGGCCGCCGCTGCGCTGGGCCTGCGCGCCGGGATCGACGTCGCTGCGGGCACCGGGGACAATATGGCCGCCGCGCTCGGCCTCGGCCTGCGGCCCGGCGACTCGGCGATCTCGCTCGGCACCTCGGGCACGGTGTTCGCGGTGTCGACCACCGCCACCCATGACGTCTCCGGTGCGGTCGCCGGATTCGCCGATGCCGACGGCGGTTTCCTGCCGTTGGTCTGCACCCTGAACGCCACCCGGGTCACCGACACCGTCGCATCCTGGCTCGGCCGCGACGCAGCCGGTTTCGCCGACCTGGCGCTCAGCGCCGTCGACGATCCGGGCTCGGCGATCCTGGTGCCGTACTTCGACGGTGAACGCACCCCGAATCTGCCCGATGCCACCGGCACACTGGTCGGCCTCACCAACACCACCACCGCGCCGCAGGTGGCCCTCGCCGCCGTCGACGGGGTGCTGTGCGGCCTGCTGGATGGCCGTGACGCACTCGGCGCCCTCGGCGTCGGCCTCGACGGTCGGATCTTCCTGATCGGCGGCGGTTCGCGATCGGCCGCGGCGCGTCAGCGGGCGGCGGACCTCACCCATACCGCCGTCGTGGTCCCCGACACCGATGAGACGGTCGCGACCGGCGCTGCGGTGCAGGCCGCCGCGGCCCATGAGCACCAGACATCGCCGTCGACCACCATCGCGACCGTGCAGCAGCGCTGGCAGCTCGGTGCCGGCACCACGATCGAGCCCGGCTGCGATGCCCGTGACCGGCGGCTCGCGTACCGCGATGGAGCACAGCGATGAAGGTCCATCTGATCGACGGCACCTATGAACTGTTCCGTCAGCACTTCGGTGCGGCGCGCTATCGCGGCACGCCCAAGGAGTTCGACGCCACGATCGGGGTGCTGAACTCGACGCTGGCGTTGATCGATGCCGGCGCCACCCATCTCGGTGTCGCCACCGACCATGAGATCTTGAGTTTCCGCAACGACCTCTACGAGGGGTACAAGACCGGCGAGGACCTGCCGCCGGAGCTGATCGGCCAGATCCCGCTGCTCGAAGAAGCGCTCGAGGCGATGGGGGTCACGGTCTGGCCGATGGACACCCATGAGGCCGATGACGCGATCGGCGCCGCGGCTGTGGTGGCCGACGCTGACCCGGCGGTCACCCAGGTGCTGATCGTGTCGCCCGACAAGGACCTCGCGCAGTGTGTACGCGGCGAGCGGGTGGTGTTCTTGGACCGCAAGACCGGTGACACGATCGGCCATGACGGTGTGGTCGCGAAGTTCGGTGTGCCGCCCGAGGCGATCACCGACTACCTCGCGCTCGTCGGCGACTCCGCCGACGGCTACCCGGGTTTGGCGGGCTGGGGTGCCAAGAGCACCGCGGCGGTGCTGACGCGCTACGGCACGATCGAGAACATCCCGGCCGAACCGGGCCAGTGGGATGTGCCCGGCCTGCGAGGTGCGGCACGCCTGGCCGCCACGCTCAATCAGGATCGCGACCTGGCACTGTTGTTCCGGGTGCTCGCAACGCTCGACACCGGTGTCGATGTCGGTGCGGTGGCCGACTGGCAGTGGCGGGGGCCGACACCGGCATTCGCCGAGATCGTCGAACGACTCGATGCCACCGCCGTCGGCCGGCGCGCCGAGCGTCTCGCCGCTGAACGATTGCACTGAGCGCGAACATGCCGACCCGACGTCGGCTGAGGTGATGACCAGGCGGTCTGCGGCACACAGACGATGCCGATGAAGGCTGCTCCCTTCCGGGCCTGACCTGGTTCACGGGCGCCCGTTGCACAGGACCCGGCCACCACCTCACCCGACGTGGATCGGCAGTGAAATCACCCTAGCCGTCAGATACCCTGACAGCACCTCAGGAGGGGTGCGAGAGCGGCCGAATCGGCACGCTTGGAAAGCGTGTGTGGGGAAACTCACCGTGGGTTCGAATCCCACTCCCTCCGCCATGAAGCCGGTCGACGGACAGGCCGATCAGCCAACAGATGACACCTGGATGGCCCATGCGCTCGACGAAGCGCAGGCCGCCCTCGACCATGACGACGTCCCGGTCGGCGCGGTGGTCGTGCGCGACGGTCGCATCATCGCGGCCCGCCACAACGAACGCGAACTCACCGGGGATCCGACCGCGCACGCTGAGATCCTGGCGCTGCGCGATGCCGCCGCGATCGTCGGCCACTGGCGCCTCGATGACTGCACGCTGGTGGTGACCCTCGAGCCGTGCGCGATGTGTGCCGGGGCGATGGTCAATGCCCGACTCGGCCGCCTCGTCTTCGG
>SKFX01000199.1 GCA_007117775.1 Ilumatobacteraceae bacterium | reverse complement strand
CCGGTCAACTGCGCAGCAGAGTCATCACTGAACTCGGTGACCACACCGATCACCCGGCCGGTGGTGTCCATCAACGGCCCGCCGCTCGAGCCGAAGTCGCTCGGTTCATCGGAGAGGATCGCGGTGCGCTCACCGTCGGTGACATCGAATGACAGCAGCGTCCCGGGTGCCACCGCGAAGTTCTCGAGCGGCGCCGGATAGCCGAGGCTGACGACCTGCTGGCCCTCGACGAGTTCCGCGGCCGGCCGCCACGACAACTGTTGGCCGAGCGATTCAGCGACCTCGATCACAGCGATGTCGACCCATGGTGCCAGACCGATCACCCGGCCGGTCAGTTCACGGCCATCGCGCGACACCACCATGGGTTCGGTGTCATAGGTGACGACATGTTCGTTGGTGACGAGCAGATCATCAGCGATGGCGAACGCCGATCCGCCCCTCTCCACCCCGCAGGCTGAGACCTCGACCCGCCAGACCGCGTCACCGAACTCGGTGCCGATCTCGGCGATGCTGTAGGTCCGCTGCGGGTCGTCGGTGGTCGTGGTTTCGATGGTGGTGTGCGTATCGGTGTCCGTATCGGTGTCGACACCGGCATCGTCGACGAGCTGCGCCGGTGGTGCCGCACAGGCCGCAGCGACGACAGCGATCACCAGCACTGCGAACACCAACGGTCGTCTCTGCATCAGACCATGTTCTCAGACGGGTGTACAACAGACACCGCATTGGTCCCTGCCGTTCTGGCCGGACGCGACGATCGGCGTCACACCCCCCATCTAGGGTTCAGATATGGCTGAGACCGAACCGACACCGCCGACGAACCCGCCGCCGGCCGGCGCCCGTACGACACCGCGGCGCAAGAAGGCCGCCCCCAGGATCGACCACCGGTTGTATCGACCCATCACCACCCTCCCCGAGGACGCCCACATGCTGGTCGGCCACGGCCATGAGGTGATCATGTTCGACCATGCCATCACCGATGCCATGGTGGTGCACCTCACCCATGACGGATCGAGCAACTACTCATTCCGCTTCCTCATCGATGACGGTGAGCACCATTCCGAGATGTTCCACGGCTCGGGGCAACATGTCGGCTCCTATCCGCTGAACATGGGATCGAGCCCGCCGTTCCGCTATGTCGCGATGAAGACCGACGGTGACTGGACGGTGCAGTTTCGCCACCTGTCCGAGTCCCGCACCCTCAAGACCCGAACCGGTTCGACCATCGACGGTGAACACTGTGAGGTGATCCAGTTCGCCACCACCGAACCGACCCGGATCCGCGTCATCGCACCCGATGCCGAAGCGGTGATCCTCAACGCCATCGGGTCGGGCACCAGCAATCTGCTCCTGCGCCACCAGCCCTTCGACGGCCGGCTCCTGGTTCCGCCCAAGACTCTGGCGCTGTCGATGTACGTGCGCGGTGGCGGCCGCAACGCCGCCGACTGGTCGATCACCGTCGGCTGAGCCGATCGAGCCGGCCACCGACGCTGGTGCAGGACCCGGCTCTGGACCAAGATGAGACGATGGGGATCCTGGTTCCCGAGGATTTCGACCTCGGATCGCTCTCAACGACCGAACGCA
This sequence comes from Ilumatobacteraceae bacterium, assembly GCA_007117775.1. Lineage (GTDB taxonomy): Bacteria > Actinomycetota > Acidimicrobiia > Acidimicrobiales > Ilumatobacteraceae > CSBr16-110. The sequence continues at coordinate 4,543 of SKFX01000199.1, read as the reverse complement.
GCGTGATCAGCGCGCTCATCGACGGCACCACCGACGGCTGGTATGTCCTGCCGGACGTATCGTTCACCATCGAGGGGACCCATCAGATCGATGTCGTCATCGCCCATCGTCGCGATGGCATCGGCATCATCGAGGTCAAGGGATACTGCCCGCGGGTCACCGCTGGTTCATGGTTCGACGATCATGGCCGCCAGATCGAGGCGCCCACCATCCAACTGACCCGTAACCGCTTCGGCCTACGCGATCTGTTGCGCACCACCTCAGACGAACTGGCCCATGTGCAGATCGCCGCCGCACTGGCGTTCCCGCGCGCCGCCACCTACACCGGAGAACTGCCGCCCGAATTGAGCGCCGAGCAGCTGATCTTCTCCGACGATCTCTCCGAGATCCAAGATGCCATCGACGCCATGTTCGCGACCCGATATCAGATCCCCCTCAGTGAAATGGCGTTCGAGGCGATCATCGCGCGGCTGCGACCCGACGCTCAGTTCCACTTCGATCCCGACAGCCGGGCCCGCCGGGCCCGAGACCGACTCGCAGAGATCTCACATCTGCAGACCCGCGCTCTGGAGGGCCTCGACGCGAACCGCCGCGTCTATGTCAGCGGCGGTGCCGGCACCGGCAAGACCCGGCTCGCAGCCGCGTGGGCGGAACGCGCTGCACGCCGTGACGAACAGGTGCTGTTCGTCTGCTTCAACGAACCACTCGCCGATCAGCTCCGCGAGGCCTGCCCACCGAGAGACAATCTCGTCGTCGGGGCGTTCTTCCCGACGGTGCTGAGCCTTGCGGGCATGCCGCCACTCGAGATCCCCGACGATGCTGATACGAGGTTCTGGTCAGAGCGCGTCGTGGGCCATCTCCACACCCATTGGCCCGAGATCACCGCCGGGTTCGACACCATCGTCATCGATGAGGCCCAAGACTTCAGCCCAGCCTGGCTCGCACAGCTCGCCGGGCTCCTGGAACCCGACGGCGCCCGCAGGATGCTCCTGGTCGGCGACGCCGACCAGGACCTGCACTGGCGCGGGTTCATCCCGCCGAGCACCGAAGACGGCTGGGTGCACTGCGAACTGGTCAACAACACCCGCAACTCCTTCGAGATCGCCCGACTGTTGCGCAAGCGACTCAACGGCCCACCAGCACCCGTCGGTGGGCCCGAATCCCATGTGATCGACTACGTCGAAGCCACCGACCATGCCACCGCCGCCACCCAGGCCCGCCACGTGGTTGAACGCCATCTCGACAGCGGACGCAGCACCGAGTCGATCGTGGTGGCGACGATGAGTTCAGCGATGCGCGACACCCTGCGCGCCAGCGACGGCGGTGGGGTCGCGCTGGTGCCATGGGAGCAACGCGATGAGACCTCGGTGGTCTGTGAGACGGTGCAGCGGCTCAAGGGCATCGAAGCCGACCATGTGGTGCTCGTCCACCCCGACAGCGCCGAGGACTACCCGGTCGATGATGCAGTGTTGTATGTCGGGGTCAGCCGGGCGATCCTGGGCCTCACGGTGATCGCGCACCATGAGATCGGCGCCCGTCTCGGCCTCATCTCGCAGTGAGACCCGACGATCTCACCCCATACCGAGTTCCTCGAGCGCTACAGCGACGGATGCATCGACACTGAGCGAGGTATCAATCACCGCTGCCTCATGCCACGGACGGCCTCGTGCTGCCATCTCATGAGCGATCCGGCGATCGGCATCAGAGACCGACCCGCCGGGGCGCGCGTCGAGTCGGGCATCGGTCACCTCGACGGGCGCCTCGCAGATCAGCGGCACCACATCGCTCGCGGTCGCCATCGCTATGGCGGTGGCGTCATTGCGATGGCCGATCTCGGTCCAGGACGCGTCCACGATCACCGACCGACCGCGCTCGAGCAGCATCTCGGCCTCGGCCAACAGTGCCCGATAGGTGGCATCGGACCATTCGGGGGTGTAGATCCCCGCACCGTAGTCAGCGGCCATCGATGTCTCAGCTGCGACACCGGCGAGGCGTTTGCGGGTCTCATCAGAACGCAGGACCGGCCAACCGGTGTGTGCCGAGAGCGCTGCGGCGATCGTTGACTTGCCGGATCCGGGGAGGCCGCCGACCATCACGAGGCGCACCCGGGCACGCTCGAGGTGACGATGGGCGATATCGAGGAAGGTACGGGCCAACACCCCAGATGCCGGATCGCCCTGGTGGGCGCGCAGACAGGCCACCTTGGCGCGTACCCCGGCGCGGTAAGCGACGTAGTGATGGGCGAGTGAATGCGGTTGGGGATGATGACTGGCATCGACGTAGTCGTTCAACCACTGTGCGGCCGCCTCCGGAGCACCGAGGCGTTCGAGATCCATCGCCAAGAACGCAATGTCATCGAGCACATCGACACTGCGCAACTGATCGGAGAACTCGAGACAATCCAGTACCCGCGGGCCATCGTCGAGGAGGTAGATGTCATCGGCCAACAGATCGCCGTGGCCGTCCACGGCGCATCCCTCGGCGATGCGTTCATCGAACAGTGTGATACGGCCCTCGAGATAGCGGTGTGCGAGATAGCCGACGCGCTCGACCACGACCGGGTCCACGATGTCGGCACCATCGCGGTGCAGCACGTCGAGGTTGTCCTCCCAGTTGCGTATCACTGCCGGCCGGCTCACCGCAGCATCGATCGATGCGGAGCGTTCGGCGCGGCGATGGAAGTCTGCGATCAGCACCGCGAGATCGCGTACACCGTTCGTGATATCGATCCCGGCCCCGATCAGATGGCTGAGTCGGCGATCGGCGGGCATGCGGACCATGGCGACGAGATGGTCACAGACCTCACCGTCGCCGCCGACGAGGTCGACCACACCGAGGTAGACATCGGGTGACAGACGGCGGTTCAGTTCCACCTCACGGTGGCAGATCGCCTCTCGATCGACACGCCGTCGCAGATCCACGAAGGGCAGTTCGATCGGCTTCTTGAGCTTGTAGACGCGGTCGCCGACGAAGAACACCACCGAGACATGGGTCTCGGCCACCGCCGGGGACGCATCGACCATCGACACCAGACCCGGACTGATCGCCGCCGGCACACCTTCACCCACCGCCGCCGAGACAGTGCGGTCGGCCGATGCGGCCAGATCATCTCGGCGAGGCGGTTCAGCAACCATGGCGACCCTCCATCGTCGCATCAGCCACACCACCCCGACAGGGCCGATCGTCACCTGATCACTGCGGATGATGCAGATCGAGCGCTGCAGCGAAGTCGCCGCCGAGGCGCTCGCCGTACCGGTCGCGGATCTCAGCGACCTGTTCAGCGGTGAGATCGCGCACCGGTTCTCGGCGGTAGTCGCCGAAGGGAACCCGCATCTCGGCGAGTGCGACCGGTGACAGTGCCAATAGTGCATCGAGTGACCCACCTTGGTCGGCTGCCATCCGGCGCGCCAGGCGCAGTGTCAATTCGACATCGGCCGCAGCGCGATGGGTCTGCACATCACCGAGACGGCAGTGATGCACGAGCGTCTGCAGGGTGTGGCTGCCGAGCACCGGGAAGAGATACCGCGCCAGACGCAACGTGCACAGGGTGGTGCCATCAGCGATATAGGCCTCGATGTGCTGATAGTCGAACTCGACATTGTGGCCGATGACGAGGGTGGACCCAGATCCGAACGGGCTACTGGCCGGATCGGTCATGAACGCCTCGAACATCGGCGCTCCAGCGACCATCTCATCGGTGATGCCGTGCACCTCGGTGGCCTCGGCAGGGATCGGCCGGCCCGGGTCGATGAGGGTGGAGACCTCCTCGAGCACCTCGAGGTGTTCATCGATCACCACCCAGGCGATCTCGACCACATCGGCTGAGGGTCCGCGGCCGGTGGTCTCGGTGTCGAGGACCACGATGTGATCGAACCGTGCCGCTTGGCCAGGGCCGGGATCGTCGACCGTATCGGTGGTCATCTGAGCTCCTGCGGATCGTTGGACGAGTGCGTCGACGGCGGGTTCGGTGACGGCGTCGCTGGCGGTTGGGGCGGCGGTGGTGCGTTCGGCGGTGGTGCGGACGGTGGCGGCGCAGCGGGCGACGGTACTGATTGCTCGACGCGCGCCAGTTCGGCCCGGGCGGCCTCGAGCCGCTGAGCGGACTCACCGTGGTCGGCGATGAGTTGCAGACGGCGACGGGCGGTATCGATCTCGGCGGTGTCGGCGCGCTGTTGTTCGAGGCGCTGTTGCATCATCTCGATACGTGCCGGTCGTTCGGCCTCGGCAGTCGCGGCACCGAGCGCCTGGGCGTTGATGATCGCAGCGAACTGGCGCGCCCGGTGGCCCTCATCGGGGTCGAGCTTGGCGACATGGGCCACACCGGGGCCTTCGATCATCAGGTAGAGCTCGCGTTGGTCTTCGACCTTGCGCTTCTGGAATCCGAGCGACAGGATCGCTCCGAGACCACCGAGCGCCAATCCTCCCGCCGCCATGCGCGTCAGCGTGGCGCGCTGGCTGGTGACGAGTTCGCCGGCGCTGTCGGCCGCTGCGGTGATTCCGATCAGCGGGCCCGCCCCTCCGGGGGTCTCGATGAACCGCTCAT
>SKFX01000044.1 GCA_007117775.1 Ilumatobacteraceae bacterium | reverse complement strand
GCGGTGTGGTGGGCGCGACGCTTCGGCCGCGGGCCCATTGAAGCGATCTATCGCGCCATCACGGTGTAGCGACGCGGGCACGGCGCAGACCGCGCAGACCCACCGCTCCGGCGCCGATCAGCGGACCGGCGTCACCGAGACGGGTCGACACCAACAGCGGTGCCGATCCGGTCACCGATGACGCCGCGGTGGCCATGATGCGATCCAGTTCCTCCTGGGCGGCGTTGAAGAACGTCGCCGCGAACCCGAGCGCGACAGACCCGCCGACGACGACGAGTTGGAGATCGAGCGTCGTGCACAGCATCGCCGCGCCGCGCCCGACGAGTGTTCCGGTGCGGCGCATGATCTCATAGGTCGGCTCGGTCGGCGAGCGCCCGGTGATCGCCTCGATCGCGAGGCCCGAGGCCTCCGCCTCGAGACAGCCGCGCGCCCCACAGCCACAGCGTCGACCGCCGGGTTCGACGATCAGGTGGCCGACATGGCCGGCGTTGCCGGTCGCGCCGTCGATGAGGCGGCCGTCGATGACGAGGCCACCGCCGATCCCCGTCGACACCGTCATCGCGCAGAAGTTGCGCATCCCCTGCGCGGCGCCCTGCCATCCCTCGGCCATGGCGAGCGCTTTGGCATCGAGTTCGCCGAACACCGGCAACCCGGTCAACTCGAGCAGGCGCTCACGCAGCGCGAAGCCCTGCCAGGCGCCGATGTTGATCGGCGAGATCGTCACGCAGTCGCGTCCCACCGGCCCGGCGGATCCGACACCGACCGACAGGATTCGCACCCGGTGATGCGCGGCGCGTTGGCGCTGGCCGTCGATCAGTTCGGTCAACAGATCGAAGAGGAGCTCAGCCGATGACTCGGGGTTGATCTCGGCGCGGTTGCGATCGATCAATTGCCCATCGGTCGTCATCAGCCCGGCTGCGAACTTGGTGCCGCCGATATCGATGCACAGCACCGCATCACGCCACTCGCCGGCGGACTCCTCGGCGGTCATCTGGTCTCAGCAACCGTGTCGACCCGCCGGGCGTCCTCGACCAGGTTGATCTGATAGATCACCTCGGCATGGGCATCGGCCGCCGAGACCGGGGCGAAGCGCTGCGGATTGTCCTCGGTGCAGCACGACGGCACCGGTGACAGGATCGTCCAGGGTCGCGGATGGCAGAACTGCACCACGCTGTAACGCTCATCGTTGTGTCCCGGCGGCGCGACGACGCGGTGGATGCCGATCGGCAGCACACCGTTGGTGATGCGCTCGAGCATGATCCCGGTGTTGATGATCACATGGCCCGCCGGTGGCACCGCATCGACCCAGTCATCGCCGACGAGCACCTGCAGTCCCGGCCCGGTCGCGCGCGGCAGTGCGGTGATGAGGTTGATATCGCCGTGTTCAGCGGACCAGACATGCTGGGTGCCGGGCGATTCGACCATCGGTGGATAGCGGATGGCGCGCGTCAGTGTCGGTGCATCGGTGACCATCTCGTCGAAGAACGACGCATGACAGCCGATGCCCTCGGCGATGATGCGCAGGAACCGCTGCTGGAGCGCAGCGATGGCATGGTGGAATTCGCTCAGCACCTCGGTGATCCCGGGCACCGCGGCCTCGGGCAGCACCTGATCGGGATACATCGTCGGATAGTTCCGCCGCATCGGATGGCCCGCCGGGATCGGCACCGACCAGTTCAGCATCTCCTTGAAATCGGGATGATCACTCGACGCCGCGGTCTCGACCAGCACCCCGGTGTAGCCGGTCTGGCCGTGGGCACCGGGAGCGATGAAGCGCGATTTGGTCTCGCTGTCGAGGCTGAAGAACTCGGCCAACATCGCGTACGCGGTGTCGATGAGGTCTTCGCTCAGGTCGTGGGCGGTGTACACGAAGCCGGTCTCGAGACTGCGCCGCACCCCATCGACGACGCTTCTGCGCTCGGTCGCGCTGCCGCGTTCGAAGGCCAACAGGTCAACGTCGAGGATCGAGGAATCCATGTCGGTAACGGTAGTGCCGCTATGGCGCGACCGCCGCACCACCGGGGGCGAAGACCGCCGGGGTGCCACCGGTGTGGATGAATACGATGTCGCTGCCTGGCGCGAACCGGCCCTCGGCGATCATGCCGAGCACCCCCGACAGTCCCTTGCCGGAATAGGTGCGATCCATGATCCAGCCGTGGTGCCGTGCAGCGAGGTCGATCGCCGCGTCCCCCTCTGGCGTCGGATGCCCGTAGTCGGGCCCCATCCAGCGAGGATCCACCACGACATCGTCAGCGGTGACGAGGCCGGTATCGGCGCCGATCAGCGCCAACGCCTCTCCGGCCAATGCAACGATGTCGGGCAGTCCGGCGTTCACGCCCTTGGCGACGCCGACTGCGATCACCTCTGGCACCGCATGGCCGCGCGCCTGCCACAGTGCACGGCCAGCGACGAGGCCGGCATGGGTGCCGCCGCTCGAGGAGGTGGTGATGATCGCGGCCGGTTCGATCCCGGCGCGCTCCAGATCGGTCATCAGTTCCATGAACCCTGCCACATACCCGAGTGCGCCGATCGGCGATGACCCGCCGATGCCGATGCCATAGGGTGCGGCACCATCGGCGATGAGTGACTCGATGAGCTGTTCGCGGTAGATCTCCAACTCACCCCAGCGCGAATCATCGATGCCGGTGAAGTGCAGGTGTGCGCCGAACAGCTGTGAGAGCAGCTGGTTGCCCGCTGGCACCTCGGGGCGGTCGCCGGCCAGCACCAGATGCACCTCGAGGCCGAGCACCGCCCCAGCGGCCGCCGTCATCCGACAGTGATTCGACTGCGCTGCGCCGACGGTGACGAGGCTGCGGGCGCCACGCTCGAGCGCATCGGCGCACAGGAACTCGAGTTTGCGGGCCTTGTTGCCACCGCCACCGAGACCGGTCAGGTCATCGCGTTTGACCCATAACCTCACGCCGCCATCGAGTTCGGGGCCCGCCTCGAGCGGTGTCGGCAGGGTGGCCAGATGACAGCGGGGCACCGAATCGAACATCGATGCGATGTTAGGCCCTCGATATGCCACGCTGGAGTCGATGCTGGCCACCGACTGGAACCCGCTGCTGCGAGATCAGTTCGAGGCCCCCTATTGGGAGCCGCTGTGCTCGTTCGTCACCGATGAGCGGACCCGCCATCAGGTGTATCCGGCACCTGATCGGGTGTTCGCGGCCTTGTATCTGACCAGCCATGCCGCTACCCGGGTGGTGATCGTCGGCCAGGACCCCTATCACGGCCCCGGCCAGGCCCATGGTCTGAGCTTCTCGGTGCCGGACGGCATCGCGGTGCCGCCATCGCTCACCAATATCGAGCGCGAACTGCACGATGATCTCGGCATCGACCCTCCCGGCCACGGCAACTTGGAGGCCTGGGCGCGTCGTGGCGTGCTGTTGTTGAATACCACCTTGACGGTGCGCGCCGGTGAAGCCGGATCACATCAGGGTCGCGGCTGGGAGCAGTTCACCGGACGCATCCTCGAGATCCTCAACGACAAGGACCATCGTGTCGTGTTCATCTTGTGGGGTGCTGCCGCCCAGCGCGCCGGCGCCGCGATCGACACCGACCGCCACCACATCATCACCTCGCCGCATCCGTCACCGCTGTCGGCATACCGTGGCTTTCTCGGCTCACGGCCCTTCAGCCGGGCCAATGCCGCCCTCATCGCCGCCGATCTCGAACCGATCGACTGGAGCCGCTAGATGACCTGGACCACCTCGAAGCCGATCCAGGCGATCCGTGACCGCTGGCCGCTGGCGAATCTGCTCGTCGAGATGCTCGACGGGTGGCGCCGACACCAATCGTCGCGCAATGCCGCCGTGCTCGCGTATTTCGGGTTCCTGTCGGTGTTCCCGTTGGTCATGGTCGCCTCAGCGGTGCTCAATGTGCTGCTACGCAACGATGAGGACCTGCGCGACCGGATCCTTGAGTCGGCGTTGAGCGAGGTCCCTGTCATCGGTGATCAGATCCGCGATCAGGTCGGCAATATCAGCGGTGACATCCTGGCGATCACCATCGGTGTGCTGATCGCGCTGTGGGCGGCGACACGGGCGTTCAACGCGCTGCAGGTCGCGTTCGATGATGTCTGGGAGGTCCCGGTGGATCACCGCGACAACACCGCGGTGCGTCGCCTCAAAGCGGTGGGCGGAGGATTCGCCATCGCGTCGGCAGTGGTGATCACCGGCACCCTCACCAACCTGCCCGGTGGCGGTCCGATCGGATTCTGGGCGCTGAACTTCGCGGCGCTCGGCGTCAACTTGGTGGTGTTGACCGCAATGATGCGCTACATGACCGCAGCCGATCTCACCACCGCGATGGTGTGGCGAGGTGCACTGCTCTCAGCGTTCGGTCTCCTCGGCCTGCATCTGCTCGGCGGGTTCATCATCCGGCGCTATCTGGCGAGCGCCTCCGATACCGCCGGGACCTTCGCGACGGTCATCGCTCTGACCGCCTGGATCAACCTGTTGGCGATCGTGTCACTGATGGGCGCCGAACTCAACGCGGCGCGTCACCGCCACCACAACGGCAAGACCGCCATCGACACCGTGACCATGGGGACGATCACCCGCTGATCAGGACACCCACGGCATCGAGCGCACCGGCATGTGTGCCGAGCAGCACCTCGATGAGGCCATCGGCTCGCTCCCACCCACCATCGCCCCACACCAACGCGGCACGGTCTGGGACCGTGACGTTCACGGTCTGGGCCTCACCGGGCATGATGGCAACCTTGCGCGAGGCGGCGAAGCGCAGACCGAACGGGCCACGGACATAGACCTGGACGACCTCATGGCCGAGGCGCGCCCCGGTGTTGGTCACGTTGACTGAGACCGTGGCGGTCGCCGGATCGAACACCGCTTCGTCCCAGGAGAACTCGCTGTAGCCGAGGCCGTGGCCGAACCAGAACAGCGGCTCCTCACCCTCACGGTCATACCAGCGATGGCCGATGGCGACCCCCTCGCCATAGTCGGCGGTGACGCCGTCACCGGGATGGTGCGCCGCGGCCGGGGTGCGATCGAGACGGCGCGGGAACGTGATCGGCAGTCGCCCCGACGGCTCCACATCACCTGAGAGCACATCGGCGAGCACATGGCCCAACTCGCCACCGGGGAACCACAACTGCACCACCGCTGCGACCGAGTCCAGCCACGGCATCGCGACCGGCGATCCGGTGTTGAGGACCACGATCGTGCGGTCGTTGACCGCGGCGACCGCTTCGATGAGGCGGTCCTGGTCGCCGGGCAGTGACAGCGAGGTGCGGTCCTCGCCCTCGGTCTCCCATTCATCGTCGGTGCCCACCAGCAGCACCGCACAGTCCGCTGCCGCGGCCGCTGCGACTGCGGCCGGCACCAGATCGTCATCGACATCGGGGGCCAAGCCGACCATGACGCCGCGCAGTCCCGGTGATGGTGCGGCGGGATAGTCGACGACGACGCGGTGGTCACGACCGGATTCGAGCGGCACCACGACGATGATCTCATCGGACCCGAAGCCGAAGAACGACCCGCCGCGGTCGGATCCATTCAGGTCCACCACCACGTCGCCGTCGATCGACAGCCGAACCGCACCGACGGCGCGCACCGAGACGCGGTAGTCGCCGGCGGCCTCGACACGCACCATCCCGGTGATCGACGCGCCGATCTCGCCGATGAGGCCGTCATCGTGGAACGATTCGCGTACGAACTGCAGTCGACGCATCCGCCGCGACGTCGAGGTGCCGTGCTGATCGGTGAACACCGCTTCGAACTCACCGGTCATGAACGGCAGATACCGCGGGATCGAACAGCCGATCTCATGGGTGACCTCATAGCCGCGTTCGCGCAGCGCCTCGAGCGCGCCGACGGGACTCGCCGGGGTGACCCGGGCGCTGCCACCACCCTGGGGGCGGCCATGTTCGCTGTAGGGGCCGATGAGCGCCATCGACGAGGTGGTGCTGATCGGCAGTGCCGGTGCCCCGGCGACCGACCCATTGGTCAACAGCACCGCCCCGGCAGCCCCGGCGCGACGGATGACCGCACGGGTCGAAGCGTCGTTATCGGTGGTCTCGTCGGTGCCGGTGTCGGCTGCGCCGGTCCACTCGGCCAGCGCCCGCAGCCGTGCCACCGAGGCTGCGACGGCCGCACGAAGCGCATCG
>SKFX01000073.1 GCA_007117775.1 Ilumatobacteraceae bacterium | reverse complement strand
GTTCGGTCTTGACGGAGCACACCCGTGAAACGCTGGTGGGTCGGCGCTCGACCGCGCACTCTTCCTGCAGCCGTGGTGCCCGTGATGGTCGGGGCATCAGCTGCGCTCAACGCCACCTCGGGCGATGAGGTCGTGTGGTGGCGGGTGGGCCTCGCACTCGTGGTCAGTCTCGCACTGCAGATCGGGGTCAATTACGCGAACGACTACAGCGATGGCGTCCGCGGCACCGATGATGATCGAATCGGGCCGATCCGTCTCGTCGCGTCGGGGCTCGCTACGCCGGCAGCGGTCAAGCGAGCTGCCCTCGCCGCGTTCGGGGTGGCTGCCATCGCCGGTCTCGTGCTCGCGGCGTCGACCACCTGGTGGCTGCTCGCCGTCGGAGCCGCCAGTATCGCAGCGGCATGGGGTTATACCGGTGGGCCGCGACCCTATGGATACGCCGGGCTCGGGGAACTGTTCGTCTTCGTGTTCTTCGGCCTGGTGGCCACGGTCGGCACCACCTATGTTGCAGTGCAGGTCATCAGCGGACTGTCAATCCTGCTCGGTATCGGTGTCGGTGCGCTGGCATGTGCGCTGTTGGTGATCAACAACCTGCGCGATCGCCCCGGTGACGAGCGCGTCGGCAAGCGCACCCTCGCAGTGCGTATCGGTGATCGAGCGACGCGACACCTCTATGTGGTGTTGATCGCGATCGCCCTCGCCGTGGCGGTCGTGGGTGCGCTCAGCGGGACGCCCTGGGTCGCGCTCGGACTGCTCATGGCTGGTGCTGCGCAGCGGCCGGTGCGCACGGTGCTGGCCGGCACCACCGGCGCCGGCCTCATTCCGGTACTTGCTGAGACCGGACGGGTTCAGCTGCTCTGGGGTGTGGCGGTGACTGCCGGCGCCGTGCTCTCGGCCTGAGGGTCAGGCACCCAAGCCGGCCGGATCGACCTCCGCGAACCAGTCGGCGAGGATCTTCGAGACGACCGCGGGTCGCTCGAGGTGGACGGCATGGCCCGAGTCAGCAACGACGATCTGGCGGGCATGGGTGATCGACGCAGCCAAGCGCTCACCGAGTGCGGTGAACTTGGTGTCGAGGGCGCCGGTGATGATGAGCGTCGGCATCTGCAGCCTGCTGAGCGCGTCCCAGAGTGGCTCATGTGCGCCGGTGCCTGCCAGGCGCAGTGACCCAGCGAGTCCCGCTGCGGTGTTATCGAGCCGGTACCCATTCGCCCCTTCGTCGAGGGTCGCGAACATCGGTTGGCTGAGCCACCATTCGATGAACGACTCCACGCCGGACTGTTCGATCCGCTCTGCGAGCTCGTGGTCTGCTGCTCGTCGCTCGGCGCGCTCTGCCGGATCGTCAATCCCGGCCGTCGAGCTGATGAGCACGAGCGATCGCACCGAGGTCGGCTCTGCGGTCGCGATGTGGAGCGCCAGGCGTCCCCCCATCGAGTAGCCGACCACATGGCTCGAGCCGATCTGTTCGGTGAACTCAGCTGCAGCGACCGGCAAGGTGAGCGGACGATGTGACTGTGATCCGTGGCCGGCGAGATCGGGGGTGATGATCTCGATATCGGTGCCGAGGACGCCCGACGCCCGCAGTTGGGTCCGGACCGCATCCCAGCTGCGGCCGGTCTGGGTGAATCCGTGGAGGAGTGCGATCTGAGTCGGTATCCGTGCATCGGTTGGCGAACTGGACCCCATGGTGGTTCAGTGGCCGCGTTCTGCCATACGACGCAATGCCTGGACGAAGACTTCGACGTCCTGGGCTCCCGGAATGGACCATGCTCCGTCGATCACATAGGTGGGCACGGCAGTGATCTGGCGCGATGGGGCTGTGGCGATGAGTGCCTGCACCTCGGCACGGCCGGCATCACCGGCGAGGAACTCTGACACAGCGTCTCGATCAGCGCCGATGTCGACCGCTCGATCCGAGAGCACCCGGTGGTCGGCGATATCGAGGCCCTCGGTGAAATACGCGCGCATGATCGATTCATTGAGGCCAGCCTGATCGAGACCTGTAACGGGATGCTCGGCCCACCACAACAGCCGATGGGCGTCGAAGGTATTGGCCCGCAGTGCCCGGTCGAAGTTGAACTCGAGCCCATCAAGCGCCGCCTGAGCGGTGACACGCTCGATGATTGACGGCGCCTGCGCGCCGAACTTGGCCTCGTAGACCTCGAGCACCGGTCTGGGTTCACGTGCCGTCGGGTCGAGTTGGAACGGCAGATACCGGACCTCGAAGCACTCCGAGGGGTCCATTGCCCATTCGGTGCTGAGGCGGGTGACGGCGGCCTCGAAGCGCCGTTTGCCGATGTAGCACCATGGGCAGACCAGGTCTGACCAGATCTCGATCGTCAGGCTGCTCCTCATCTCCGCGACGCTAGTTCGCGATGTCGGCCGTATCGTTGCTGCGATGTCGGCTGCTGCAACGTTCTGCGCGACGCTCGTCGATGAGTGGATCGCGTCGGGGGTTCGCCATGCGGTGGTATCGCCCGGCTCTCGGTCGACCCCGATGGCCGTGGCAATCGCGGATCGAGATGAGTTGCAGGTCCATATCGTGCACGATGAACGCGCTGCGGCGTTCGTTGCGCTCGGCCTCGGCTCACTGGGAGCGCCGGCGCTCTTGCTCTGCACCAGCGGGACCGCTGCGGTCAATTTCCATCCAGCGATCGTCGAGGCCTCGATGTCGCAGACGGCGATGATCGTGCTGACCGCCGACCGCCCGGCCGAGTTGCGCGGGATTGGCGCGCCCCAGACCATTGATCAGCGTCACCTCTACGGCGCCTCGGTGCGTTGGTTCGTCGATCCGGGAGTCCCGGATCCGGCCGAATCCGACTCCTGGCGACCACTTGCGCGCCAGGTGCTCCACACCGGTTCGCGCGGCCCGGTCCATCTCAACCTCGCGTTCGGTGAGCCGCTGTTGGGTGAGGCCGATGAGTTGCCGGCGCATATCGATGCACCCGGTGTCGGCTGTGACGATGAGCGTGACGATGAGCGTGACGATGAGCGTGACGATGAGCGTGACGACGGCGATGCGGTGTCGGCTGAGATCGACGTCCAGCGTGGTCTCATCGTCGCTGGCGGTTGCAGCGGTATCGACCCCGAGATCATTGCGGCACTGGTAGAGCACACCTCATGGCCGTTGATCGCTGATCCGTTGTCGGGTGTGCGCCATCTGCCCGGTGCCATCACCATGGCCGATCCGATCCTTCGCCACGACGGGTTCGCATCGGCTCACCTGCCTGAGGTCGTGATCCGGATCGGGCGGCCCCCGGCATCGAGGGTGGTGTCGGAGTGGTTGGTGCGTGCTGAGGCCCGGGTCATCCAAGTCGGTGGTCCCGGGGTGATCGACCCCGAAGGTCTGGTGGTGGCCCGCGCCACGCCCGATGAGATCCTCGAGATCGCGTTCACGGCGGCCCGCCAGACCCCCTGGCAGGCCCGATGGCTGCATGCCGAGGCGCAGGCACTCGCCGCCGTCGATCGCATCTTCGCTGATGCGGTCGCACTCACCGAGCCCCTCGTCGCTCGGATCGTGGCTGAGGAGTCGGGAGCGAGGGATCTGGTGGTGGCGTCGTCGATGCCGATTCGCGATTTGGAGTGGTTCGGTGGGCCTGCGGCTCGGGCATTCGCGAATCGCGGCGCCAACGGCATCGATGGCACGATCTCGACGGCGCTCGGCCGGGCGCTCGGAGGCCGGGATGTGACCGTGCTGATCGGCGATCTCGCCTTCGTCCACGATGCCTCGGCGCTCATCGCGCTCGCAGGTCGCGATATCGGTTTGCGCATCGTCGTCATCGACAATGATGGGGGCGGGATCTTCTCATTCCTGCCTCAGGCGCAACAGCTCGATACCGAGCGTTTCGAACTCCTCTTCGGCACCCCACACGGGACGGACCTCGCCGGCCTGGCCGCCGCCCATGGTCTCGATGTCGTTCATCCCACCACACCATCGGAGTTGCGAGCAGCTCTGCGTTCCGCCGATCCCACCGATGACGAGACCGGGCCGGGGCGATCGACGGTGATCGTGGTGCGAACCGACCGCAGCGACAACGTCGAAGATCATCGCCGGCTCAACGACGCGGTCGCCGAATCGCTCGGCACCCGGCCTGCTTGAGTTCGCTCTGGCCTCTCGAGGCCACCGGTGGTCGGCCCGTCGGGACGGCCGGACACGGCCGGATCCGGTCCGTGCCGATCAGGGTCGAACCAACGCAGAGAGCATCGCTTGGAGTTTGGCCTGTGTTTCGGCGAGTTCGCGTTCTGGGTCGCTGCCCGCCACGATGCCACCGCCCGCGACCAGCCGGGCCCGATATCGGTCATCGCTCAATTCGGCACACCGGATCGTGACGGCCCACTCACCATTGCCCCGTCCGTCGACCCATCCGACCGCTCCGCCATAACGGCCCCGATCGAAGCCCTCCACCCGTTCGATCAACTCGAGTGCCTCTCGGCGCGGGTGGCCTCCGAGCGCAGGAGTGGGAAGCAACGCCCTGACGAGTTCGATCACATCGGGTCGCGGTCGCGAGAGCTGGCCCATCACCTCTGAGCCGAGATGCTGGACATTGGCGATCTCGATGATCGAGGGTTCGGGTTGCCAGTCGAGATAGCTGGTGTACGCCAACAGGGTGTCGTGGACCGACTCGATCACGACACGGTGTTCGATCTGATCCTTGGTGCTGGCGATCAGGTCACGGGCGATCGCCAGATCGGTGTCGGGATCGCCGGTGCGTGCTGCGGTCCCCGCCAGAGGATGAGATCGCACCCGGTTGCCCTCGACGGCCACGAGCAGCTCGGGGGATGCTCCGATCAGGCCATCGATGCAGTACCGATAGCTCGAAGCGAAGGATTGCTCCAACCTTCTCAGCACACCTTGTACGTCGATGGGGTGGTCGCTTCGAACCTCGATGGGGCGCGCGATGACCGCCTTGTTGAGTTCGCCGCGTCGTACGGCGTCGCGGGCCTCGGTGACCGCCTCGAGGTACCGCTCGATCGGCACTTGGGGTCCGATCGAAAATGATCCGGCGGTGACCGGTGGCTCGTAGCTGGCAGCCGTGATGAGCTCATCGGCGTCGGCACCATCGATGGCCGTGACCAAGGTGCGGCCGCTGAGATCGCGCCCCACCGTCACCGCCGGCACGATCAGGTCGGCCGGTGCGCCCGGGACGAAGTCCAATGCGCCGATGGCGACCGGACCGATGGCGTAGCCGGTTCGGTCGTCGTGGTCGATCGCTGCCAGGAATCGAGCAGCATCGTCGGCGTCGATCATCGCTGCGACACCATGGCCGACGATTCCCGAGTCGCCGCGCGCGAAGAGCATGCCGGTGTCTCCGACGAGGCGACTGAGGCTGATACCTCTGTCGACGGCTGAGCCCACGAACTGTGCCAGCTCCATGGTCACGGCGCGCATCGTCACGGCCTCCGGGTCGCGGTCAGCAACTGGGTGATCCCGCCGCTCAGGCCACGATGGCGCACATTGACGAAGCCGGCGCCGGCGAGCATCTCGGTCATCTTCTCGGGTGCTGGGAGATAGCTGACGCTGCGCGGCAGATAGCGATATGCCGCCGGATCAGACAGCAGGCCACCGATACGCGGGACGATACGTCCGAAGTAGATGCCATTGCCCCAGCGGACGAGACGGTTCCTGGGCACGCCGACATCGAGTAATGCGATCCGGCCTCCTGGTCGCAGCACTCGGCCGAGTTCGTCGAAGAACGCGCCCAGGTCCACGAGGTTGCGGAGCGCGAACCCGCAGGTGGCCCCGTCGACTGATCCGGTGGTCAGGGGGAGCCCCAAGATATCGGCCTGGACCCGCGGGGCTCCGGAACGGTCAGCCGACAGCATGCCGAAACTGAGATCGAACGAGTACGGGTGCAGGCCGGCGCGCTGCAGGTCCCGACACATATCGCCGGTGCCGCTGGCGAGGTCGATGACGGTGGAACCAGCCGGGAGGCCGAGTTCGCGGATCGCCCGCCGCCGCCACCGGACGTCCAAGCGGAAGGTCATGATGCGGTTGACCAGGTCATAGCGCGGCGCGATGGCATCGAACATCTCGCGCACTGCAACGACTTTGTCCTCGCCTTCGGGCAGATCGTCGCGGTCCCATGACGGGCGAGCCGTGTTCGTCGAATTCACCGCGTCAGGCTATGCCGATCGACGGCATCGAGCCGGTTCGTGCCTGCG
>SKFX01000012.1 GCA_007117775.1 Ilumatobacteraceae bacterium | reverse complement strand
AGGGCCTGATCAACGCCGACAACATCATCGCAGTCACCACCGACGAACTGGTCGAGGTCTACGGCAACGAGTTCATCGGCCTCGTCAATGCCGTCAGCGCAGCCCTCGACACCCAACAGCTGACCGAGCTGAATCGCCTGTACGGGATCGAACTCGAGGACGCCGATAGTGTCGCTCGGGAGTGGTTGACCTCAGCAGGCTTTCTGAACTGATCCCGGCGGAGCCGGGCACAGCGGACTGGTCCATTCCGACGCGCATTCGCGTCGGGCTCGCCAGAGCCGCCGAAGTCACCGAAGCATGCCGCGAGGCCGGTATCGCACGACCGTTGGTGGTCAGCGATGCCGGCCTCGTCGCGTCCGGAACGCTCGCCGTGGTCCTCGAACCGCTGACGGAGACGTTCGGAGAGGTCGCCGTGTTCGACTCGGTGTCAGCCGATCCCGATCGCCGGTGTGTCGATGCCGGGGTAGATGCCTATCGACAGGCCGTCTGCGATGGGATCGTCGCAGTCGGTGGTGGTTCAGTGCTCGATGCCGCCAAGCTGATCTCGTTGTCGATCGGAGCCGATCGATCCATCGCCGATCTGGTCGGATCCGCTGAGTCGGTCACTGAACCCTTTGCACCAGTGATCGCACTGCCGACGACGGCTGGGACCGGATCAGAGGTCGGTCGCGCCGCCGTGCTGAGCATTCCTGGTGAGTCCAAGACGATCATCTTCCACCCCCGCCTGATGCCGGCCTCGGTGATCTGCGATCCGCTGCTGACCGTTGGCCTGCCACGTCCGCTCACGGTCGCCACCGGCTTCGATGCGCTCTCCCACGCGCTCGAGGCCTGGTGCTCTCCCATACTGCACCCGGCCGCCGATGCGATCGCGGCGGAATCCGCTCGCTTGGCGCTGACGGCGCTGCCCGTCGCTGCCTATGAGCCCGACCATCTCGGCGCCCGCCAACAGATGATGGTCGCAGCATTGATGGGTGCCACCGCATTCCAGAAGGGCCTCGGGATCATGCACGCGCTCTCACATCCGATCGGCGCGATCCATCGCACCCACCACGGACTCACCAACGCCGTGCTGATGCCGTTCGCTCTCGAGGCGAACCGCCCGGCGATCGGACCGAAGATGGATCGTCTGGCCACCTGGATCGGCATCGAGGGTGGTATGGACGGGATCCTCGAGGTGATCTCCGTGCAACGAGAGACCCTTGGCGTGCCCGACACCCTGGTGGAACTGGGGGTGGGGTCCGATGGATGGGACCGCCTCGTCGACGCCGCGGTCGTCGACCCGAGCGCTGAGACCAATCCGATCCCGGTCACCAGCGAATTCGCACGCCGGGTGCTCATCGCGGCCTCCGGGGGTTGAGACCCCAGTGGTGTCCCAGTGGTGTCCCAGTGGTGTCCCAACGGACCGAACGCATCGAATGCCAGTGCGCTGGGGCGCTAGCGTCGGATCATGGGAACCGAGCCGATGAGCGGTGATGGCTTCGTCACCGTGGACGAACTCGGCCGCCTGGTGGCCATCGGCGAGGTGTCGACCGTGGTCTGCGCGTTCACCGACTCCTATGGACGCCAATTGGGCAAGCGCCTCGATGCCGGCTTCTTCGTCGAGCAGGCCGCAGCTCATGGGACCCATGCATGCGACTACCTGTTGACCGTGGATCTGCCGATGGAGCCGATCCCGGGCTACGTGTTCGCGAGTTGGGAGCAGGGCTACGGCGATCTGCATCTGGTACCGGATCTGAGCACGGCCCGACGCGCCGGTTGGGCCCCTGACACCGTCTGGGTGATCTGCGATCTCACCGATACCGACACCCATCAGCCGATCGCTGTTGCGCCGCGAACCGTGCTGCAGCGACAGCTCGAGCGCGCCGGACAGCTGGGCGTTGAACCACGCTCGGCCTCCGAACTCGAGTTCTTCATCTATCAGGACTCATATCGCGACCTCGCGACCAGCGGCTATGAGCACCTGAGTCCAGCGGGTTGGTATATCGAGGACTACCACCTGCTCCAAGGCGCCCGGGTCGAGCCCTATATCGGTGAGGTGCGACGCGCCCTCGCAGCATCGGGCATCGCGGTCGAATCCTCCAAGGGTGAATGGGGTCGCGGCCAGCACGAGATCAACATCGTGTACCGACCGACCGGCGAGATGGCCGATCATCACAGCGTCATGAAGCACGCCATGAAAGAGATCGCTGACCGTCGCGGCATCGCTGTGACCTTCATGGCCAAACCCCACACCGATGAGGCGGGCAGCAGCTGCCATGTGCACCTGAGCCTGTGGGACGGCGACCAGAACCTGTTCGTCACTCCCGATGGTTCCACCACCGACACCTTCAGGTGGTTCCTCGGCGGATGGATGCACCATGCAGCCGAGTTGATGGTCATGTACGCACCGACCGTCAACTCCTATAAGCGCTATCAGGACGGATCATGGGCCCCGACCGCACTGGCGTGGTCCAGAGACAACCGGACCACCGGATTCCGGATCGTGGGCACCGGCCAATCATTGCGGATCGAATGTCGGATCCCGGGAGCAGATGTCAACCCGTATCTGCTGTATGCCGCGGTGCTCGCCAGCGGACTCGATGGGATCGCGCAGCGCATCGAACCTCCACCGCAGTTCGACGGTGATGCCTACTCGAGCGACGACTTGACTCCACTGCCGAAGAGCCTCGCCGCGGCGACGGATCTGTTCGCCTCGAGCAGCTTCGCCCGTCGGGCCTTCGGCGACGCCGTCGTCGAGCACTACGCCCACTTCTTCGCCACCGAACAGGCCGCCTCTGACCGCTCGGTCACCGACTTCGAGCGGTCCCGTTACTTCGAACAGATCTGACCACCCACTCCACCGCCTCAGCACCGCCGTCGAGATCGGACCACCAGATCGCCGGCAGGTCATAGGAGTGCAATTCGCCGATCCGGGCCACCACCTCATCGCGTGCGGCACGGGTCGTGGTGATGCGCAGTTCGATCTCGGTCTCGCGTTCGACGCGATCCATCCAGCGGTAGACCGCGGTGATCGGTGAGATATGCACACAGGCTGCAAGCGATGCGCTGACGAGCGCATCAGCGATCAGATCCGCCTCAGCATGGTCGGCGCAGGTCACCTGCACCTGCACCACGGCTCCACTCGGATCGCGTGTGCTCTCCACCATTCGGTTCACGGTAGTGCGTCGGATTCAGCGACGCCGCCTTGCGTCTGGATCAGTTGTACGCGGTGAATGCCGCGGACCGGCCGAGCCCGATATCCGCCGACGCGTCCGATCTGGGCGCGTCGGCGGACACGAGCCATCGATACGGCCCAATCGGCTCAGCCGCTGGTGAACCAGCCGGTTACATCGGCCAGATAGTGACCGGTCTGATCGGTGAAGATGCAGACCGATCCCGTCTCGCTGAGCCCCACATAGGCGCCGTTGGCGACCGCGCCCCCGATCCCGTAGTTGAGGTTCGAGGCCACAGGTACCGGACCAGCACAGTCGAAGATGGTCGCGTAACCGGGTTGCTCAGGGTCGACAACGGTCAGGTTCAGGGCGACACCGACAGCAGCGGCCGGGACATCGGCTCGACCGGTGATCTGGACCTCGATGACCGACCCGGCCGGCACCGGACCGCGCTCGAGCACCTCCCCGTCGACCGTCGAAACCCGATTGCGGGTGTCGAGCAGACGTTCGGGAGTCACCGGCACATAGCCCCCGGCGAACCATCCGGCGACATCGAGCAGATATGACGCTTCACCGTCGACGTTGATGCACACCTCACGGTCCGCAGACATCGATGTGACCACCGAATTGGATCGCGTTTCGCCGAGCCCGAGGTTCAAGTTCGAGGTCTCGGCAGTGAGTGCATCTCCTGAGCAGTCGTCGACGGTGGCAAAACCTGCTGTGCGGGCCTCCACACCGGTGACCATCACGGCCACCGCAGTGGCATCATCGGGCACCACACTCGACACGTCGACGCTGATGACATCGCCTCGACCTGCGATATCGGGAGTCAGTTCACGCTGGTCCAGGAGTCGCTTCGGGGTGATCGGGCCGAAACCCGCAGCGACATAACCGGTCACATCGATCAGATACTGCGCTGTCTGATCGACGAACAGACAGATGGACCCGTCCGGCGCGACTGCGGTGATCGCTGCGACAGGCACCGTTGCGCCCGCCGGATAGTTGAGGTTGGACGATGTCGGCGGCTCCGTCCCACAGGGATAGACCGAGGCGTACCCTGCCTCGGCGGTCTCCACGGCAGTGACATTGAGCATGAGCGCATCAACACCCGCCGGCACCTGTCCGATGCCGGCGACCTTGACACTGATCACTGACTTGCCCGGGACCGGACCGCGCTCGAGCACCTCGCCGTCGACCGCTGTCGGTTGATTGCGCGAGTCGACCACTCGGATCGGCACGATCGGTTCGAACGCGACCGCATCGCCGAATTGCACCCGGAAGGCCCGCTCCGATCCAGCTCCGTCGCGCGCCGGATCGACGACCACTCCCGCTCCCTTCCCAGCTGCGATCACATTGCCAGCCACCGTGGTGGTGACAGCGAAGCCGACGCTGAAACCGTCAGCACTCCCGTCGATGGCCTCAGACCACTGGTCATCTCCATCGGGTCCGTACGCAGCGACGAACATCGTGGTGTCACCGACCCCGGCCAGATCCACATCACCGAAGCTGGCCGCAGTGCGGAAATAGCCCGTGGCGACTGCACCACCATCAGTGGTGGCGACGACCGCTCCCCCGAGCATCTCTTCGGAACTCGAAGCTCGCGCCGTCCACTCCAACGCTCCCCCAATCGTGTAGCTAGCGACCGCCACCTCGCGGTCGTCGGCTTGACTGTTGGATGTCTGGTCAGCACCATCCAGGTTCTCGAATGTGACCGAGCCGACGACCTCGGTGAGGGTCACGATCGACGAACCATCGGGGCTGATATCGAGACCGACGCCGATATCGGTCGGCCACTGAGACAGGTCGTTCGGCTCTGACGAGCCGCATACGGCGGCATCGGGCCGCTTCGGTGCTGCCCCGTCGACCGTTGCCAACCACTCGGTGGATCCGGTTCCATCGAGCACCGCCACGAACGCTGCCGTCCCGGCGGTCGCATCGATCGTCGCGCCACCGAGGCTTCCCGAACCGCGAACGAACCCCGTCACCGCGACGTTGCCTGAGGCATCGATGCCGAGCGCCGTGAGGAGCGTGTCCTGAGCACCCTCGACCAGCACCACATCGCCGATCTGGCCTGTGGGCGAATAGCTGGCGAAGAATCCGTTGATGTTGTCCGGTGCAGCAGCGACCGACGCTGATGTCCCACCTGTGCCTGAGAACGTTGCAGCCCCGGTGACACCACCGACCATGTACATCTCCCCAGCGGGGCCGAAGCCCACCGAGTTGCCGATATCACGGGGAACCTCGCACCCGAACGGTACGAGCCCCTGCGATGGGCCGCCGGCACGGAGCGCCCACTCCAGCGCACCATCGCTGCGGTAACGCGCCAAGAACGCGTCAGCGTCGCCACGTGCGGTCAGATTCACCGCCGTCGGCCCGCTTCCGAACGTTCCCACCCCCGAGAACGTCCCTGTCACGCCGACGATGCCGGTTCCATCGACCTCGACTGCTGTTGCCGCGCTGCCAGCCAGCTGCGCCCAACGGGCCTGATTGTCGGCATCGAATCCGGCTACGAATCCGGCGCCTTGTGCTGACTCGAGGTTCACCGCGGCTGCACCAGCGCCGACCGCCAACTCACCCTGGAACTGGCCGGCCACGTAGGAACTGCCGTCCGCAGCCACGGCGACATCGAAGATCACCAGGAATCCTTGTCCGACGGTGGTGATATCGAACGCTGCCGACGCTGCGATCTCGGGGGTTGAGCGCACGGTACCCGACGTCGCTGAGACCGGTTCGGTCTCGCCGACAGCCCCGGCGGTCCCGGTAGCGGCCGAGGCCACCAGCACGACGGCAGCACCGAATGCTCGAAGATAGGACCCGCCGCGACGCGCGCGGGACCGCGTTGACATGGAGGTGTATCCGCCCATGCGCCCCATCCTGCCGAGCGCGCCGGTCGACGTCATCGGCAGATGGTCCCGTCCCGACTGAGACCTTGGTCCGTGACAGCGGCCACGCAACTTGCTGCACAAACCATGTCTTTCATATCATGTCTTTGTGGACAGCAAACCTGACGGGCCCGCCTGGACCTT
>SKFX01000136.1 GCA_007117775.1 Ilumatobacteraceae bacterium | reverse complement strand
GCGTTCAACGCCGACTTCGACGGTGACCAGATGGCCGTCCACGTGCCGCTGTCGGCCGAGGCGCAGGCCGAGGCCCGGGTGCTGATGCTGAGCGCCAACAACATCTTGTCGCCGGCATCGGGACGCCCGATCGTGACCCCCACCCAGGACATGGTCATCGGCGGGTTCTATCTGACCGAGCATGTCGAGGGCGCCAAGGGTGAGGGCCGGGTCTTCCGCCACACCTGGGAGGTCGCCCGCGCCTATGAGTCCGAGGCGGTGTCGCTGCACGCGGCGATCACCGTGCGCCCACCCGGAGGCGAGGCCTTCGAGACCACGGTCGGTCGTGCGCTCTTTGAAGAGACCCTCCCCGAGGACTACACCGACCGGTTCGGACACTTCAACGCGACGGTGAAAAAGCGTGAGATGGGTGAGATCGTGGAGCGTCTCTCTGAGAGCTACTCCACCGCTGTGGTGGCCGACTCCCTCGACCGCATCAAGAACCTGTGCTACCGCTTCGCCAGCCAGTCGGGTCTCACGATCTCGATCGATGACGTCAAGACTCCCAAGTCCAAGCGCGAACTCCTCGACCAGTACGAGGAGCGCGCCGATAAGGTCGAGACCCAGTTCCGTCGCGGTGTGATCACCGACGGTGAGCGCCGTCAGCAGGAGGTGCGGATCTGGACCGAGGCCACCCAGAAGGTCCAGGAGGTCATGGAGGAAGAGTTCCGTGCGACGCGCTTCAACCCGATCGACATGATGGTCGGCTCCGGGGCGCGCGGCAATATGACCCAGATGAAGCAGATCGCCGGTATGCGCGGTCTGGTGGCCAACCCCCGCGGCGATATGATCCCGCGCCCGATCAAGTCCAATTTCCGTGAGGGCCTCGAGACCCTCGAGTACTTCATCGCCACCCCCGGTGCCCGAAAGGGTCTCGTCGACACCGCCCTGAGGACCGCGGACTCCGGCTATCTGACCCGCCGCCTCGTCGATGTGGCCCAGGAGCTCATCGTGCGCGAGGAGGACTGTGGGACCACGCTCGGAGTGTGGATCGAGAACGTCGCTCCCGACACCGAGTCGACGCGCAGCTATCTCGACACCAAGCTCTTCGGCCGGGCGCTGCTGCGCGATGTCGAACTGTCGACCCCGACCCCCGATGGTCGCAAGGTGCTCGAGCGCAACACGATCGTCGGCGATGTGGAACTCGAGGCGTTGCGCGATGACCCCAGCGTCGATCGCGTCCAGGCCCGCTCGGTGCTGACCTGTGACGCCGAGTTGGGTATCTGCGCGCTGTGCTACGGCCGTTCGCTCGCGACCGGCAAGAGCATCGAGCTCGGCGAGGCTGTCGGCGTCATCGCCGCACAGTCCATCGGTGAGCCCGGCACCCAGTTGACGATGCGGACCTTCCACACCGGTGGTGTGGCCGGCAAGGACATCGCCGGTGGTCTGCCCCGTGTCGTGGAGCTCTTCGAGTCCCGAACCCCGAAGGGTTCGGCCCGTCTCGCCAAGGCCACCGGTGTGGTGCGCCTCACCGAGGAGGAGGGCAAGGGCATCACGGTCACCATCGTCGATGACCAGGGTGAGAATCACGACATCGTGCTGCCGCTCGGCGCTCGTCCGATCGTGGCCGACGGTGCCGAGATCCGCGCCGGCGATCCGATCACCGATGGCCCGTTCGATCCCAAGGAGCTCATGGAGATCAAGGGCATCCGCGAGACCCAGCTGTATCTGGTCGAGGAGGTCCAGCGGGTGTACCGCGATCAGGGTGTGTCGATCCACGATAAGCACATCGAACTGATCGTGCGTCAGATGACCCGCCGCGTCGGTGTCCAGGAGCCTGGAGGCACCGAGTTCCTGCCCGGTGAACGCGTTGATGCCAAGGTGTTCCGCGATACCAACCGCGCCATGGTCGAGTCGCAGAAGCGTCCCGCTGAGGGCCGCCCCGAGATCATGGGTATCACCAAGGCATCGCTGGCCACCGACTCGTGGTTGTCGGCTGCATCGTTCCAGGAGACTACCCGGGTGCTGACCGAGGCCGCCATCGACGGCCGCGGCGACCACCTGATCGGCCTCAAGGAGAACATCATCATCGGCAAGCTCATCCCGGCGGGCACCGGCATGATGAACTACCGCGAGTTCTCCATCGACGCCCCCGATTATGAGCCGATGGAGTACTACTCCAGCGATGGCGAGGAAGAGGACTATGCAGGGTTCCTCGCCGGACTCCACGGGAGCCTCGAGGGCGCCGAAGCCGAATCCGCCCAGCAGTGAGCCGAACAGGGTCGATGACGGGTGCGAGCACCGGTCGCGGTCCAAGGTTGGCGCAGCATCGCCGGGCACATAGCCTTGTGATGCCTGTGCGCCATCGGGGCGTGCACATCAGTCGATCACCCGTCGGGGTATGAGCCCGTCGACGGTCAGTTCTCAGCGTTACGAAAGAGGTTCTGCGTGCCAACCATCCAGCAGCTCGTCCGCCAGGGGCGCAGCTCGAAGTTCACCAAGTCCAAGACCCCGGCGCTCAAGGGTTCACCCCAGCGCCGCGGGGTGTGCACCCGGGTGTACACGACCACGCCGAAGAAGCCGAACTCAGCGCTGCGCAAGGTGGCCCGCGTCCGTCTGTCGAGCGGTATCGAGATCACGGCCTACATCCCCGGTGAGGGACACAACCTCCAGGAGCACTCGATCGTGCTGGTACGCGGTGGACGTGTGCGCGACCTGCCCGGTGTGCGCTACAAGATCATCCGCGGTGCGCTCGATGCCGCCGGGGTGAAGAACCGCAAGCAGTCCCGCAGCCGCTACGGCGCCAAGACCGAGAAGTGATCGAGAGATGAGCCGTAAAGGACCCGCAACCAGGCGTGAGTTGATCGCCGATCCGATCTACCACTCGGTGCTCGTCACCCAGCTGATCAACAAGGTGATGCTGCACGGTAAGCGCAGTATCGCCGAGCGCATCGTCTATGACGCGATGGAGATGATCGGCAACAAGACCGGTGAGCCCGCCCTCGACACCGTCAAGCGCGCCGTCGAGAACGTCAAGCCGCCCCTCGAGGTCCGCAGCCGCCGCGTCGGTGGTGCCACCTATCAGGTCCCCGTCGAGGTGCGTCCCCGCCGGGCGACGACCCTGGCGGTGCGCTGGCTCGTGGACTTCGCCCGCGCTCGTCGCGAGAAGACCATGGCGGAATGCCTCGCCAATGAATTGATGGATGCGGCCAACGGTCTCGGTGCGGCGATGAAGCGCCGTGACGATATGCAGAAGATGGCCGAGTCGAACAAGGCCTTCGCCCACTACCGCTGGTGATCGGCCCTGGCGGCCCAGCACCGTCGCACTAACCTGAGCCGGAACGGTGCAGGTCTGCGACGGGGGGTCCGCCATGAATGTTCGTTCCATCCTTGCCGATAAGGGTGACCAGGTGGTCACCGTGGCGCGCACGGCATCGCTCACCGATGTGGTGGCCGCACTCGCACAGCACCGCATCGGTGCACTCATCGTCTCAGGTGATGGCGGCGCGCTCGAGGGCATCGTGTCTGAGCGTGATCTGGTCCGCGTCCTCGCCAGCGGTGGTGCTGGTGCACTCGCTGATGAGGTGGCATCGGTGATGACCACCGATGTCGTCACCTGCAGCCCCGATGACGGTGTCGAGCGTCTGATGGTGCTCATGACCGCCCGTCGGATCCGACATCTCCCGGTGCTCGACGGTGAACGAGTGGCTGGAATGATCTCGATCGGTGATGTGGTCAAGACCCGTATGGGTGAACTCGAGTCGGAGAATCGGGCGCTGTACGACTACATCGTCCACGGCCGCTGACCCCGGCCTGGTGCGCTGATCGAATCTGCGCGCTCCTGCGTGGGCTGGCGATGGCGCCGGTACACTCGACGATCGTGCCCATGGCGATGACGTCGGGGTGCGGAGATCGCATGATCTCGTTCCGATCCACCCTGATTCACGGAAGTTGAACTGACGATGGCCAAGCGAGAGTTCCCACTCGAGCGCACGCGCAATATCGGCATCATGGCGCATATCGATGCCGGCAAGACCACCACGACCGAACGCATCTTGTACTACACCGGCAAGAGCTACAAGATCGGTGAGGTCCACGACGGCGCAGCGACCATGGACCATATGGCCCAGGAGCAGGAGCGCGGGATCACGATCACCTCGGCTGCCACCACCTGTGTCTGGAACGACCACCGGATCAACATCATCGACACCCCCGGCCATGTGGACTTCACCATCGAGGTGGAGCGGTCACTGCGCGTCCTCGACGGTGCGGTCACCGTGTTCGACTCCGTCGCCGGCGTCGAGCCCCAGACCGAGACCGTCTGGCGCCAGGCCAATAAATACGGTGTGCCCCGGATGTGCTTCGTCAACAAGATGGACCGCATCGGTGCCGACTTCTATCGCACCGTGGAGATGGTCGTGGATCGCCTCGGAGCCAATCCGGCGGTCGTGCAGTTGCCCGTCGGTGCCGGTGGACCCGAATCGCCCAAACCCTTCGAGGGCCTCGTCGACCTCATCAAGATGAAGGCGCTGATCTGGCGCGATGAGGAACTCGGCGCCAAATGGGACGAGGTCGACATCCCCGATGACATGGCAGAGCAGGCTGCGCAGTACCGCGAGCAGCTGCTCGAGACCATCGCGACGAGCGATGATGAGTTGATGGAGAAGTACCTCGGCGGCGAGGACATCTCACAGGACGAGATCAAGCGGGCCATCCGCGCCGGAACCCTCGCGAACGACTTCGTGCCGATCCTGTGTGGCTCGGCGTTCAAGAACAAGGGTGTCCAGCCGATGCTCGATGCGGTCATCGACTTCTTGCCGTCACCGCTCGACATCCCGCCCGCCGAGGGCACCAACACCCGCGGTGATGAGGTCATCACCCGCGGACCCACCGACGAGGCGTTCTCGGCGCTCGCATTCAAGATCGTCGCCGACCCGTTCGGCAAGCTGACCTATTTCCGGGTCTACTCCGGCGAGGTAAACAAAGGTGACGAGGTCTACAACTCCACCAAGGAACGCAAGGAACGCCTCGGCCGCATCCTGTTGATGCACGCCAACCAGCGCGAGGATCTCGAAGCGGCCATGGCCGGCGACATCGTGGCCGGACTCGGATTCAAAGAGACCACCACCGGTGACACGCTGTGCGACCGCGATGCCGCAGTGATCCTCGAGCGGATGGAATTCCCCGAGCCGGTGATCCATGTCGCCATCGAGCCCAAGACCAAAGGTGACCAGGACAAGCTGGGCAAGGCGCTCAAATCGCTATCCGACGAGGATCCGACGTTCAAGGTCCGTTCCGATGAGGAGACGGGCCAGACCGTCATCTCGGGAATGGGCGAATTGCACCTCGAGGTGCTCGTCGACCGCATGATGCGCGAGTTCGCCGTCGAAGCGACCGTCGGCAAGCCCCAGGTGGCCTATCGCGAGACCGTCACCAAGCCGGTCGAGTCCGTCGAGTACCGCCATATCAAGCAGTCCGGTGGTTCGGGACAGTTCGCCGTGGTGAAGCTGTCGCTCGAGCCCAATCCGGGCGGCGGCTATGAGTTCGCCGATGAGATCACCGGCGGACGCATCCCGCGCGAGTACATCCAGCCGACCAACCAAGGCATTCAGGCTGCGCTCGACTCGGGTGTGCTGGCGGGCTATCCGGTCGTCGACGTCAAGGTCCGTCTCGTCGATGGCCAGTACCACGATGTGGACTCCTCTGAGATGGCGTTCAAGATCGCCGGCCAGATGGGGTTCAAGAAGGCGGCCGAGACCGCCAAGCCGGTACTGCTCGAGCCGATCATGGCCGTCGAGGTCGTGACACCCGAGGACTATATGGGCGACGTCATGGGCGACCTGTCGAGCCGGCGCGGCCGGATCGAGGGGATGGAGGCCCGCGGCAATGCCCAGGTCGTGCGCGCCCAGGTGCCGTTGTCGGAGATGTTCGGATACAGTACCGACCTGCGTTCACGCACTCAGGGGCGTGCCACCTACACGATGCAGTTCGACACCTATCAGCAGGTGCCAGAAGCCATCGCATCCGATATCGTCAAGCGGGTGCGCGGCGAGTGATCGCCGGACACCCGCATCTTGACAATCCACCTGACCGAATTACCACTCGATTGAGAAACCGGAGTCAACTGCCATGAGCAAGGCGAAGTTTGAGCGTACGAAGCCCCATGTGAATATTGGGACGATGGGTCATATTGATCATGGGAAGACGACGTTGACGGCGGCGATTTCCAAGACGTTGGCTGATCGTGGGTT
>SKFX01000217.1 GCA_007117775.1 Ilumatobacteraceae bacterium | reverse complement strand
TCCGCCAAAGTGTAGCGGGAGGGTCAGCGACGCAGACGGGCCTGCGATAACGAGTCGTATCCCGCCTCGGTCTCGCGCTGGCGGATCTGGGCGAGCAGGTAGATGTAGCCACAGAGCGCCAGGAACGAGATGGCGAACAGGTACAGCATCAGCGTCGCTTTGGTGGTCGCTGCCAGGAACAGGGTGCTGGCCGCCGTGAGAGCCAGCATGAACAGCACGTTCATACGCCGACGACGGATCTCGGCAGCACGATGGCTGGGATCGGCGACCCGACGATGCCGGGCTGCGCCGCGATGCACCTCGCCATGGCGATGCGACGCCACCTCAGCCGATGAGATCGTGCGATGCGCCGCATGGCTGCGCGACGCTTGGCTGCGAGCCACCGTGGAGCGCTCCGGCGCACGACCAGCGACCGGGCGACGCGTCGCCGAGGGAGCCAGTTGCCGGCCGACCGGACGCAGTGAGCCGTTGGCCCGGGCCGGGACGGTGCTCTGCAAGCGGTTGAGTTGGCGACGGAAGTCGGTGACCGAGGAGTTCGGCCGATTCTCGACCCGGGAACGCAATAACGGCGGGATCAGTACTGCGGCCCATGCAGCAGCGACGACGAGAAGAACGACTTGGCCCATATGCGGTGATACTCCCTCAACGGAATATTACGATCCTACGACATTTGTGACAGTAGAACCAAACACTGGCCCCAGAACAATCCAAGAGGTGTTGTATCGGTCACAGCGGAAACCGGGGGCTTGAAGCGGCCCATGGGCCACCGCTGCCACTGCAACCGGGACACCGCACCCATCGTTCATCAGCCGGTGGTCTCATCGTCATCGGTCGGCCGCCGGTAGGTCCCTGAGCGTCCACCGGTCTTCTCCCACAGCGTCAACTCGCCGATCACCATCGATCGGTCGGCGGACTTGCACATATCGTAGATGGTGAGTGCCGCCACCGAGCAGGCGTGCAGCGCCTCCATCTCGACCCCGGTGCGATCGACGGTCTCCACGTTGGCCTCGACCGCCACATGGTCATCGCCGATATCGAAGTTCACCGAGACACTGCCGACCAGCAGCGGATGGCACAGCGGGATCGTGTCGGCGGTTCGTTTGGCCGCCTGGATGCCCGCGACGCGCGCCACGGAGAGCACATCGCCCTTCTTGACCTCCCGATTGGCGATCGCGAGCGTGGTCTCGGGTGTCATGAAGACCTTGCAACGGGCCACGGCTCGGCGATGGCTGGGCTCTTTGGGCGTGACATCGACCATGCGGGCGTGGCCCATCGGGTCGAGGTGGGTGAAGGACAATTCACTCATTCAGCCGCCGATCTGGCTCATGGAGCGGTTCGGCCGCACGAAGTTGACCTGATTGATCTGATGGCCCGCCCATTTGGTGCCGACCGCTCGTTCGATCCGCGCTGCGATCTCATCATCGCTCTCGCCATTGCGCATGGCCGCCAACAGGTCGAACTCGTCGGTGGCGAACAGACAGGTGCGGAACTGGCCCTCCGCGGTCAGGCGCACCCGGTCGCAGTCCCCGCAGAACGGTTTGGTGACCGTCGGGATCACCCCGACGGTCCCGACACCGTCGAGATACCGCCAGCGATCTGCCGGCGCCGCGCCGCGCGCCGGCAGCTGCTCGAGGGGATACACCGCTGCGATCGCCGCCACGATCTCGTCCTGGCCGACGACCTTGTCCGACATCCAATGTCCGGTGGCGTCGAGGGGCATGAACTCGATGAAGCGCATCTCGACACCGTTCGTCCGCCCGAATTCAGCCAGTGCCACGATCTCATCGTCGTTGACGCCGCGTTCGATGACCGCGTTGATCTTGACCGGATCGAACCCGGCCGCCTTGGCCGCCTCGATCCCATCGAGGACCCGGTGCAGCGAATCGCGCCGGGTCATCTGCTCGAACTTGACTGGATCGAGCGTGTCGAGGCTGATGTTGACCCGCTTCAAGCCAGCATCACGCAGTTCAGACGCCAACAGTCGAAGTGTGGCTCCGTTGGTGGTCATGGCGAGGTCCACCCCGAGTTTGGCGAGGCGCCGCACCAGCACCGCCAGATGGGCACGCACGGTCGGTTCACCACCGGTGAGACGGATGCCCTCGACGCGGTAGCGGTGCACGAAGATCGATGCCAGACGCTCGATCTCCTCGAAGCTCATGACCGCCGAGCGATCCAGCCACTGCATTCCCTCGGCGGGCATACAGTACGTGCAGCGGAAGTTGCAACGATCGGTGACCGAGATGCGCAGATCGCGGATGATCCGGCCGAACGGGTCGACCAGATCCGAACCCGGCGCCTCCTCCATCGACAACTCATCGCCCATGCGCTGATCCATGGCGTCGTGACCGCTCCCCTGGTCCATCTGCTCAGTCTATGAGCAGATGGACGACCAGTTCTGACCCGGCCGCCAGACCGTCGCCGTCGGGCACCACCGCAATGGCATCTGCGAGGGCGGTCTGGGCCAATTGATGCGATCCCTGGGCCTTGACGGGTCGCACCGAACAGGTGCCATCGGCAGCGAAGTCGGTGATCACCCGAATGAGATGCTCTTTGCCGTCGGGCCGGCGGACCACAGGTTCGGCCAGTACACCGGTGACCTGACGGCGGCCGAGGTCGTGATGGCCCATCATCTGTCGCAGCGCCGGTCGGGCGATCATCTCGAAACTGACCAGTGAACTGACCGGATTACCGGGCAGGCCGAACACCGGCACCCCCTCGAGCAGGCCGAAGGCGAAGGGTTTGGCCGGTTTGATGGCGATCTGCATCCAGCGCATCTGCGCGATCCGATTCAACACCGCTTTGATCACGTCATAGTCACCCATGCTGACCCCACCGCTGGTGACGATCGCATCATGATCGACCACCGCTGCGGTGAGCACCTCAGCGACACGGTCCTCGTCATCAGGCACCACACCGAGGTCGGTGACGAGACAGCCCGCCTCGGCGACCAGCGAGACCAACATCGACAGATTGCTCTCTCGGATCTGGCCGGGGAGCAGCTCCGAGCCGTCGGTGACGAGTTCATCACCGGTCGACAGCACCGCGACCCGCAGGCGCGGATACACCGGGACCTCGCGGGCATTCACCCCCGCCAACACTCCGACCACCGCTGGTCGGATCTCGGTCCCGGCCTCGAAGAGCAGATCGCCGGGCTGGACGTCCTCGCCGGCATGGCGCACCGCAGCGCCGGGTGGAACCGATGCGCCGATACGCACCCGGTCGGCACCGAGACGCTCGGTGTCCTCCACCATCACCACCGCATCGGCACCATCGGGGATCGGGGCACCGGTCATGATCCGCACCGCCTGGCCGCGACCGACCACCATGTCGCCGACCGCTCCGGCGGCCACCTCACCGATGACCTCGAGTTCGACCGGCACCGAAGCAAGATCCTCTGCGATCACCGCATAGCCGTCGACGGCGGAGTTCGAGAACGGCGGCACCGTCTCTGCTGACACCACTTCGTCGGCCAGGACCAGACGATTCGCCTCGGATAACGGCACCGTGATCGGCGGCCGGCGCCGGCAGGCGTCGAGCACGATCTGGCGGGCTTCATCGAGAGGAATCACCCCCGCGAAGGTATCGGCCCCACCCGAGCACGGCACACTGGAGCTGATGAGCGCACATGTGGCCCTTCCCGCCGATGGTCTCACGGCGCGCTGGCAGACCTGGGACGATGTCCATGATGAGGTGCTGACGCTGCGATGGGAGAACGAGGGGTGGACCGTCACCGGTGAGGTGGGTCGCGAGCGCGTCCACTATGTGATGCGCCTGTCGCCGATCTGGCATCTGCGCCAGTTCCTGTTATTCCGTGATCTCGACGATCCGGATCTGTGGTTGGCCACCGACGGCCACCGCCGCTGGGGGGAGATGAACGGTGCGCATCGCACCGAACTCGACGGCTGCGTCGACATCGAACTGGCCTGCACCCCGTTCACCGCCACCCCACCGATCCGTCGGCTCGAATTGGGGATCGGTGATTCGATCGAGATGCAGCGGGTGCTCGTCGACGTCGAGACCCTCGCCGTGGTCCCGGTGCAGCGGCGCTATGTCCGCACCGCCGAGCACCGCTATGAGATCCACGCGGCCGAGTCGGGCACCTCGACTGAGATCGAGGTGGATCAGTACGGTCTCGTCACGCAATGGTCGGGTTATTACCGGCGGCGCTGAGCCGCTCGATGGCGGCACGGACCCCGGGGCCGAGGTCATCGGTGCCGAGCGATAACTCGATCGAGGCAACCAGGAATCCGAGCGGTGTCCCAGTGTCGTGGCGGCTGACACCGGAGATGACACCGTGGAACGGCGAGCGCGTCGCCTGGGCCAGGAGTGCATCGGTCAACTGCAGTTCTCCACCGGCACCGGGGACCAGCGCCGCGATCTCATCGAACACATCTGGGGTCAGCACATAGCGACCGATGATCACGAGATCGCTCGGTGCCTCATCGACCGACGGTTTCTCGACCATCGTCGCGATCGGCACCTCCCCGGCAGCATTGATCTCTCCGCCGGGCGCGACCACCCCATATGCGCTGACCTGGTCACGGGGTACCTGTTTGAGCGCCACCACACTGCCGGCGGTGTCGGAGCACAGCCGTGCCATCTGCTCGAGCAGGCTCGGCGACCCCATGATCTCATCGGGCAACAGCACCGCGAACGCCTCATCGCCGACCGCGTCGCGCGCGCAGCCGACCGCATGGCCGAGGCCGCGCGGCTCATCCTGGTACACGATGCTGACGCGCCAGTCGCGACCGATCCCGGCGAGACGATCAGCGATCTGGTCGCGACCCTGGTCGCGCAGTTTGTCGATCAGGTCGGGTTGGGGTTCGAAATACGCCTCGATCGCCGGTTTGGAGATGTTGCTGACCACCACGATGTGGTCGATCCCGGCACCGAGCGCCTCGTCGATCACCCACTGCAACGCCGGGGCGTCACCGATCGGCAGCAACTCTTTGGGCACCGCCTTGGTCACCGGCAAGAACCTCGTCCCCATTCCCGCCGCTGGGATCACCGCCGTCGTGACGCTCATCGCTCCCAGTCTACCGATCGGCCGGTGACGCTTCGTGGGCTCGGGCCCAGCTGTGCCGGGCGATCGCGGGCCCAGATGGTGACCGGGCCCCAACGGCGGTAGTTTTTCGGCGTGCCCACCTACGTCTACAAGTTCATCGAGACCGGCGAGACCATCGAGGTCCAGCAGTCCTTCAGCGATGACGCGCTGACCGAGGCGGTCCATCCGACATCCGGCGAGACCATGGCGGTCAAGAAGGTCTTCCTGCCCGTCGGCATCACCTTCAAGGGCGGCGGCTTCTACAAGACCGACAGTCGTTCGGGCTCGTCGAAGTCCTCGAGCGCGACCACGACACCGAGCGCTCCAGCAGCCGAATCGACATCGTCGGGTTCCTCCGACTCGTCGTCATCATCGAGCCCTGCGTCGACAACTCCGAGCGCCTCGTCAACCCCATCGTCAACCCCATCTTCGAGCACCTCGTCGAAGAACTCGGGTTCGTCGACGTCTGACTGAACCGCCACCGACCGAACCACCTGCCAGCGGACCGGGTCGGGCGCGCACCGGAGACCGGCTCGGCACCATCGGTGCTGAGCCGTTGTGATCTCCCCTCCCGAAGGCGGCCGCCATGGCACCCATCACCTCAATCCGTCGGTTCCTGACGCGCCATCGCTGGGCGTATTGGGCCCTGATCGCCGGCCTCGCCCTCATCGTCGGGGTGCTCGCGCTCGAACCGGGCCGCCGCGCCAGTCTCGAACAACAGCGCTGGGGCACCCTGCAGGCGGTGCTGGTCGTGACCGAACCCGTCGACGCCGGCGCATCCATCGAGGCCGTTGAGGTCCGCAACTATCCGATCGCGGTGCTCCCCGACGCCGCCCTGGCTCCCGAATCGAGGACCCGCTGGCCGGTGACGGCCCGCCACCGGCTCAGTGCCGGTGCGATCCTCACCGAGACCGATATCGCCGATGGGCGGGCCGCGGTGGTGCTCGCGCGACCCGGTGACGTCATCGCGTCCGTCGATGCACCCCGTCGACTGGGCCTGATCACCGGTGATCGGGTCATGGTGGCCACCGACGGGATCATCCTCGTCAACGACGCGCTCGTGATCGACGTCGCCGATGACTCCATCCTCATCTCGGTCCCGGCTCGCCACGCCGGCGCGATCACCGCCGCACAATCGGGCCTCGGCGGGGTCTCGGTACTGCTGATTCCCTGATTGCTCGATCGGCGCGCCCGTGCGATCAGTTGGTGCGGACCCCGGTGACCAACAGCGCGAGGATCAACACACCCAGGCCGACGCGATAGATCACGAACGGGGTGAACGAATAGGTCCGCACGATCCGGATCGTGCCCCAGACCGCGATCCACCCGGCGACCGCCGAGGTGATGACCCCGATCACCATCGGAATGAACAGGCCATCGGGGATGCCATCAGCGGCGAGGCCAGCCAGTTCGTACACCACCGCACCACCGGTGACCGGCAGACTCATCAAGAAACTCAGCCGTGCCGCGCCGTCGCGGCTGAAGCCCGCCCGGCGGGCTGCGGTGATCGTGATGCCCGATCGCGAGGTGCCCGGGTTCAATGCGAGGATCTGCGCAGTTCCGACCGCCAACGCGTCGCGTCTCGTGACCGCTTCGAGCGGACGGTCCCCGATCGAGCGATCCGCCCACATCAGCACCAGACCGAAGCCGATCAGCGAGAGCGCGATCACCAACGGTGTGCCGAGCGCATCGACGATGAAGCCGCGGGCTGCGAACCCGACGATGCCGGCGGGTACCGCGGACAACACCAGCAACCATGCGATTCGGCCCTCTTCGGTGATTGGGCGCTCACGGCGCACCACCGCTGAGATCCCACCCGCCACATAGCCGCCGAGATCCCGTCGGAAATAGGCGATCACTGCGATCAGCGTGCCGAGATGCAATGCCACATCGAAGGACTTCTTCACCGAGTCCGAATCGA
Organism: Ilumatobacteraceae bacterium; assembly: GCA_007117775.1. Lineage (GTDB taxonomy): Bacteria > Actinomycetota > Acidimicrobiia > Acidimicrobiales > Ilumatobacteraceae > CSBr16-110. The sequence continues at coordinate 13,810 of SKFX01000217.1, read as the reverse complement.
GACTGTCCCAGCCGAACAACCACGGCACGATCAACAGATGCCCGCTCGAGGACACCGGCAGGAACTCGGTCAGACCCTGCACGATGCCGAGGACGATCGCTTCGAAGATGGGCACCGTCAGACGACCTTAATCAGTGGCCCGAGGTGTCATCAGAGCCGTGACCGCACCAGCGCTCATGGCTCGAGCGACGAGACCGACGGCACCACCTTGGCCCGCCACGGCCTCGCCTGATCCCAATGGTGTCCGACCACCGCTCCGGCCCCGAGCGCGTCCAGGAAGCTCATCGCATCGCCGAAGGCCGGCATCTCGACATAGGCGGCGCCGAACGCCTCGGGGACATGGGCATCTGAACCGGCGCCCGCCAGCAGGCCGTGGCGGAGTGCATAGTCGCGCGCCCTGGCGTTGAGATGCGCGAGCGAGGTCTTCGCGTTCAGCACCTCGATCGCATCGACGAGGCCAGCGGCGACGAGGTCGTCGAGGGCATCAGGGCGCAGATGGGCGCGCATCGGATCGAAGGGATGGGGGATGTACACCACGCCGCCCTGATCGCGGATCGCCGCCGCGGTCTCGAGCGCCGACATCTGCGGTGGGACCCGTTCGGTGAGGAACAACCCGATGATCTCACCGGCGCTGCTGCGGATCTCCTCGCCCACCACCACCTCGGCGGCCACGGTGCCATGCAGATGCTGAGCGCCGGCGATGCTCTGGTGGTCGGTGATGCACACGACATCGAGACCGCATTCATCGATTGCGACGGAGAGCTCCTCTGGGGTGGTGGTCGAGTCACCGCTCCACATGGTGTGGCAGTGCAGATCGACCCGCCACCATCCATCGCGGACCGTATCGGCGAGATGTCGGTGGCGTTCGACGGCCACCGCAGACGCCGCGGGCATGACTCAGGCCCCGCTCAACGTGACGTCGTCGATGACGAGCGTGACCCCAGCGGCGCGCATCGGCAGCCATTCGAGATCGGCACCGACCTCGATGACATCGACCAGCATCTTCTGCAGTGTCGATGCGATGGTGAATTCTCGCACCGGCTCGGCCACCTCGCCGCCACGGATCATCAATCCGGCGGCGCCGGTCGAGAAGTCACCGCTGATCGCGTTGACACCCGAGTGGATCCCGCTCACGCTCTGCACCAAGAGCCCATGGTCGATACCGCTGATGATCTCAGCTTGGGGCCGCGTCCCGGGCACCGGCTGCAGTGCGAGCGCCCCGACACCAGGGGTCGAGGCGAACCCGCCGCGCACGGCATTGGCCGTCGAGGTGGTACCGGCGCGCCGAGCCGAATACGACGAATGCACGAATTGCTGCAGCACCCCGTCGCGAATCAGTTCATTGCGCCGGGTCGCGAGCCCCTCGCCATCGACCTCAGACGCCGAATAGGCACGGGCATCGGTCGGATCATCGATGAGGCCGAACATCGGCGACGCGATCTCTGAATCCAACCGATCGCGGAACAGACTGCGCCCCTTGACCACCGCCTCACCGTTCAGCGTGGAGGCCAGAATCGCCAGGAACTGTGCGGTCACCAGCGGATCGAACACCACCGTCAGGCGACCTGACGCCGGTTTGGTGGCGCCCAGCAGCCGGGTGGCTCGATCCGATGCATCGCGCCCGGCGCGCTCCGCGTCGAGATCACCGAGGCTGCGACCGACGCTGAACCCGAACCCGGTCTGGGTCTCACCATCTTGGTTCGCGAGGGTGGAGACGCTGAGATAGCAGCCGTTCTCGCGACCGCTGCGGCGGATCCCGGTCGTGGTTGCCACCGCGGACTCGCCATACATGTCCACATAGTTGGCGTCATCGACACGGACCCGGTCGTCGAAGCTGGCGCTCAGGCGCTCGAGTTCGAGCGCGAGCGCGATCTTGTCGTCAGCAGCGGTCTCGGCAAGCATCTCGTTCCAGAGTTCGAGGCGGGTGGTCTCCACCCCGTCATCGACGGCGAGGCCGGCCCATTCGTCAACGGTGGAGAACTCGACATTGCTGCGGGCCTCGGCAAGCACCTCCTCGGCGTCGGTGAGTGCACCGGCATAGGCGAATCCGGTGCGGCCGTCGCGGATGATGCGCACCCCGATGCCCTCTGACTGGGCCGAAACATAGTGTTCGATCTGGCCTTCATAGACGCGGATCTCGGTCTCTCCACCGCGGGCCACGAAGGCCTCGACCTGTTCTCCGGGCGCAGCCGCGGCCACGATCCGATCGGCGATCGAAACCAGTTCGCTCATGCCGCGGTGCCACCGACGGTGAGCGCCGCGACCCGCAGTGTCGGCTGGCCGTCACCGACGGGAACCCCCTGGCCGTCCTTACCGCAGGTGCCGGGGCCGCCCATGGCGAAGTCATTGCCCAACATGTCGATATCGCGCAGCACCTGCGGGCCGTTGCCGGTCAGGTTGCCGTCGCGCAGTGGTGAGGTGATCCGGCCGTTCTCGATGAGATAGGCCTCGGTCATCCCGAACACGAAGTCACCGGTTGCGGTATTGACACTGCCACCGCCGAGTTTGGCCACATACACACCATGGTCGGTGGCCGCGACGATATCGGCGGGGTCATCGGTGCCGTCGAGTACGAACGTGTTGGTCATGCGGACCATCGGCAGGTGCTGGTAGCTCTGGCGACGCCCGTTGCCGCTCGGGGCACGGCCCTCACGGCGCGACCGGATGTGGTCGTACATGTAGTCGGTCAGCACCCCATCTTGGATGAGCACATTGCGCTGGGTCGAGTGACCCTCATCGTCGATGCCGAGGGTCCCCCATTCACCGGGCATGGTGCCGTCATCGACCAGTGTCACCAACGGCGATGCCACCAGTTGACCGGACTGACCGGCATACACGCTGGCACCCTTGGCCACCAGATCGGCCTCGAGCCCATGGCCGCAGGCCTCATGGAACAGCACCCCGCCGCTGCCGTGCTCGATCACCACCGGCAGAGTCCCCGACGGTGCCGGTCGGGCCGAAAGTTTGGTGATCGCCTGGCGGGACGCCTCGCGCGCCAATGCGGTCACGTCGACCGTGTCGAAGATCTCCCAACCGGTGGTATGACCCATCGATTGGAACCCTGTCTGCATCCCGGTGTCACCGTCGGCGACGGCTGAGACCCGCAACAGCACCCGGACCTGTTCATCGCCGGCGAGCAGGCCATCGGTATTGGCGACCAGGACGCGTTTGCGGCTGTCACCGTAGCCGGCGGCCACCTGGACGATCTCGGGCCCGACCGACCGCGCCGCCTCATCGATACGCTGCAGCAGTTCCACCTTGGCGGCCTTGGAGATCTCGTCGGGGACACGACCCACCGGCGGTCGCGTCGGACGACCGTCACCGGTGAGCGAGACGATGCGCGCCCCACCCCCACCACCGCGTGCCGCAGCGGCTGCGGCCTCGGCAGCGGCGAGCAGGCCCGGCTCGCTCAGATCGGCGGTGTAGGCGTAGCCCGTCGTGTCACCGGCGATGACGCGGATCCCGACACCGCGATCACGGCCGGTGTTGACCTGTTCGATACGGCCATCATCGAGCGATGCCGACGTGGACCGTTTGTCCTCGGCGTACAACTCGGCGAACTCGGCCCCAGTCCGGGTCGCACTCGACAGCACCCGCTCAACGATGTCGTGATCGATCATGTGCTCCATGCTACGTGACCGTTAGCGTGGTACATCGTGGAACTTTCAACTGGTCTGCGCGGCGATGCCATGCTCACCGTGACCGATGCCGATACGGCCCGGGCATTGGGCTCGGGTGCCATCGAGGTGCTCGGCACCCCGAGGATCATCGCGTTATGCGAGGAGGCGACGTGTGCTGCGGTGGCCGGTCTGCTCGACGACAACAGCACCACCGTGGCGATGCGGGTGCAGGTCGATCATGTGCAGCCGACCCCCGTCGGCGCCGAGGTGGTGGCCGAGGCGGTGCTCGAGCGCATCGAGGGCCGGCGTTTGAACTTCAGTGTCTCGGCATCGGATCGCGCCGGATTGGTGGCGGTTGGCAAGGTGACGCGCGTCGTGGTCGATATCGACCGCTTCATGTCCAAATGCCAGTGAGTCGCCGACGGCGCGCCCTCAGGCGAGGTTGCTGGTACGCGGGTAGACGTCGTCGGGATCGGTGAGCACATTGACCATCGACGGTAGACCGCTCGCGAACGCGCGGTCGATGGCCGGCCCGACCTGTGAGGGATCAGTGACGAGTTCGCCATGGCCACCGAGCGCGGTCACCACCTCGTCATAGCGACATCCAGGCTGCAGGTCACAGGCCATATCCCAGCCGTAGATGGCCTGCATCGGGTGCTTCTCGAGGCCCCACATGCCGTTGTTGCCGACAACGATCACCACCGGCAGGCGATGGCGTACCAGCGTGTCGATGTCCATCAAGCTGAACCCCGCGGCGCCATCACCCATCATCACGACCACCTGAGATGACGGCCGCGCGACGCGCGCCGCGATGGCATACCCGAGGCCGTTGCCCAGACAGCCATAGGGGCCGGTGTCGAGCCAGCAACCCGGTTCGTGGACCTCAATGAACTTGCCGGCATAGGACGCGAAGTCACCGCCATCACAGATCACGACCGCGTCGCGCTCGAGGCGTCGACGCAACTCACCGTAGATACGTGACGGCTTGATCGGATCGGTATCGGCGTCGAGCAGCGGTGTCTCATCGGCGCGTGCCCGATCCTCGGCGGCGCGCAGTCGTGCCACCCAATCGGAGTGGTCGCGCCGATCGCCGGCGTAGTCGGCGAGACCGATCAGGGTTCGGCGGATATCGCCGACCACGGTCAGTACCGCGATATGGCCGGCGCGCTGGGACTCGGCATCGACCACATGAGCCACCTCGGCATCGCCGAAGTGCCCGAAACCCAATCGGAAGTCCAGCGGCGTCCCCATCACGACGACGAGATCAGCCTCGGCTTTGAGCAGACCGCGGGTCCGCAGGAATGCCAGGTCGTGGTCGGCGGGCAACAGACCGCGACCCATTCCGTTGAAGAAGCACGGCACACCCAACTGCTCGGCCGCAGCGCGCAATTCGGCCTCTGCGGAGTCGAAGTAGACATCGGATCCGACGATGAACGCCGGACGCTCAGCACCGGCGATCCTGGCGGCGAGCTCAGCGATCGCGTCCGAGTCGGGTTCCTCACCGGTGATCAGACCCGGATCGGGCACATCGCCGGCACCCGGACCGAACACATCGAGGGGGAAATCGCAGAACACCGGACCGCGGTGCGGGGTCATGGCGGTGGTGATCGCGGTGGAGACCTGCACACCGGCTGCGGTCGGATCGGTGATGGTCATCGCCGCTTTGGTGATCGAGTCCACGATGGGCAGATGGTCGAGCTCCTGGAGCGAACCCGCACCCCAGCGCCCCTCGGGCGCTCGTCCGCCGAGCACCACCAGCGGTGTGCCGTTGAACATCGCCGAGGTGATCGCCGAGATGCCATTGGTGACACCGGGTCCCGCCGTCAGCACCGCAAGGCCGGGCCGGCGGGTCAGTTTCGCGTAGGCCTCGGCCGCGAACGTCGCCGTCTGCTCATGTCGGGTGTCCACCACCGCCATCTCGGCATCTCTGGCCGCCTCATACAGCGGCCAGACGTGGCCGCCGTTGAGGGTGAACATCACCTCGGTGCCGAATCCGCGCACCGCCGCGATCGTCTGGTGGCCTGCATGTCCGTCGATATGCCCCATAGCAGCACCGTATCGGGCGCGTACGATGGTGGTCATATACGGCGGAATAGCGACCACAGATGCAGCACACCACCGAGGAGATGAGCGCTCCGACCGAGACGCTCGGGCATACGACGATTCAGCGCGTCAGTTGGTGGAAGGAAGTCGCCATCGTGGCGGTCTTCTATGTGATCTACTCCTGGACCCGCAATCAGTTCGGCTCGAACCGCCTGGCGGCCGAAGGGATCCCGCGCGCTGCATTCCGCAACGCCGAACTCGTGATCCGCTCCGAACAGTGGATGGGGCTCTACTTCGAGCCGGCACTCCAGCAGTTCTTCTTGCCCGCCACCTGGTTCATCCAGTTCTGGAACGTCTTCTACGGCACCGCCCATTTCATCGTCACCCTCGGGGTCTTCGCGCTGTTGTTCTGGAAGCGGCCCAATGTCTTCCCCTTCTGGCGCAACACACTCGCCGCGATGACCGCAGTGGCGATCATCGGCTTCGCCTTCTTCCCCTTGATGCCACCTCGGCTGTTGGATTCGCCGTGCCCATGGGAGGAGGATGGTGCCTGGGGCGGTCGCTGTATTGCCTCTGAGCTGCGCGATGGCGATGACGGGTTCGGATACGTCGACACCCTCGCGGTCGTCGGTGGTCCCTGGTCCTTCGACTCCGACACGGTGGCATCGATCTCGAATCAATACGCAGCGATGCCGAGCCTCCACATCGGCTGGTCGATCTGGTGCGCGGTGGCACTCTGGCCACTGCTGCGGCGGCGATGGTTGCGCTGGGCCACGCTGCTGTACCCGATGGCGACGCTCTTTTGCATCGTGGTGACCGCGAATCACTTCTGGCTCGACGGTGTCGGCGGGCTCGCCGCGTTCGGCTTCGGGCTGGTTGCGGCGTGGGCATTCCAGCGGACCCTCGATCGACGGCACCAGCGCCGCGCTGCGGCCGATACTGAGATCGAGATGGTCGCTGTGGCGACGAGCTGAGTCAGTCTCAGAACGAGTGGTATCCGCCGTCGATGGTGATCACATCGCCGGTGTGATAGGAGCTGAGGCCGCTCGCAAGATAGAGCGCGATCCCGCCGAAGTCGGCTGGATCACCCCAGCGGCGCATCGGGACTCTCGGCAGCACCTTGTCGACGAAGGTCTCCCATCGGAGTGCCGGGGCGGTCATCTCGCTCTCGATCCAGCCGGGCATGACCGCGTTCGAGCGGACGTTGTGGCGGGCGTGTTCAACAGCGATGGCGCGCATCATCGAGATCAGACCGGCCTTGGAGGCGCCGTAGTGCTGGCCGCGCTGTTGACCGAAATAGGCCGAGCCCGAACTCGTGAAGATCAGCGAACCACCAGACGTGTCACCCTGCGAGAACCGCTCCACGAAATGTCGACACATCGCCCGGGCGGTGTAGAACGCACCGTCGAGATTGACGCGCATGACCCGTCGCCACTCCTCGGTCGACATCTCGACGAAGCTCGCAGCCGCCCCACCGACACCGGCGTTCACAAAACAGGAATCGATGCGGCCATGAGCCTCGATGACCCCGGTGACCATCGCCTCGACAGCATCTTCGTCGCCGACATCGCAGACCAGAGCCTGCGCGCTCGTTTGCAGCGCCTGCAGTCGCGTGGCCGCAGCAGCGTTCTTGTCGGTATTGGTTCCGCAGATCACCACCGTGGCGCCGGCGCGCGCCAGCGCCTCGGCCATTCCGAGGCCGATTCCACCGTTTCCACCGGTGATCAGCGAAACGTGGTCGTTCAAGTCGAATACGGTGTTCTCACTCATCGATGTGACTGTATGTCGGACCAAGCCGGCGAGGTAGCGTTGGACGCACATGTACTTGGAACACATCGACTCCCCGGAGGATCTGCGGGCCCTCGACGCCGAGCAGATGGCCGTATTGGCCGGCGAGATCCGCGATTTCATCGTCGCCGCTGTCGCCGAGACCGGAGGACATCTCGGATCGAACCTCGGCGCCGTCGAGTTGTCCCTCGCGCTGCACCGGGTCTTCGAGTCGCCGACCGATGCGATCCTGTGGGACACCGGACATCAGGCCTATGTGCACAAGATCGTCACCGGCCGCCGCCATCGCTTCGAACAACTGCGCCAGAGCGGTGGCCTATCGGGCTATCCGAGCCGCGAGGAGAGCCGGCACGACTTCATCGAGAACAGCCATGCATCGACGGTGCTGTCCTATGCCTATGGCATGGCCGTGGCACGCGAACGCGGCACCGATGACCACCGCCATATCGTCGCGGTGATCGGTGATGGGTCGATGACGGGCGGTCTCGCCTATGAGGCGCTCAACAACCTCGGGCACTCCGAACAGCGCGTCATCATCGTGCTGAACGACAACGGTCGCAGCTATGCGCCGACGATCTCGAACCTGTGGGCCCATCCGCCGTATCCCCCAGGGCCGGATCCGACCGATGACGAGTGGAGCCAACACCCCAAACTGTCCGAGCGGATCGCCGATCGACTCTCGCACGCGCTCACCGAGGTCCGTTTGAACCCGGTGTATGTGCGCCGCCAGCGATGGCTCGAGCAGTTCCTGATCGATCTGCCGGTGGTCGGAACGCCCGCCGAGCGGGCGGTGGAGGCCATCAAAGCCGGCGTGCGCGAGTTCTTCCAACCGCCGTCATTCTTCGAGGCCCTCGGGGTCCGCTATGTGGGCCCGATCGACGGCCATGACCTCGCCGAGTTGGAGCACGCCTTCAACAACGCCATCGAATTGTCCGCCGAAGGCCCGATCGTGGTGCATGTCATCACTCAGAAGGGCCGCGGCTACTCACCAGCTGAGGACGATGACGAGAAGCATCTCCACGATGCACCGGTGTTCGATCCCGTCGTCGGGCCGCCCAAGGCGATCCCGACCGGCTACACCCAGGCCTTCGCCGAGGCGCTGATCAAAGAGGCCGAGACCGATGAACGCATCGTGGCCATCACCGCCGCCATGCCCGGCCCGACCGGACTCCTGCCATTCCAGGACCACTTCCCGGATCGCTTCTTCGATGTCGGCATCGCTGAACAGCACGCCGTCGCCGGGGCTGCCGGGATGGCGATGAGCGGCCTGCGCCCGGTGGTGGCGATCTATTCCACATTCTTGTCGCGGGCCTGGGATCAGGTGGTCTATGACGTGGCACTGCACCGCTTGGGTGTCATCTTCTGTCTGGACCGCGCCGGCATCACCGGCCCCGACGGGGCCAGCCATCACGGCGTCTACGATCTGGCGCTGTTGTCGAAGGTGCCCGGGATGCGGGTCCTCGCCCCCTCGAGCGCTCAAGAACTCCAGCAGATGCTCCATGATGCGGTCACGCTCGCCGATCACGGCCCGGTCGCGATCCGCTATCCGCGCGGCGCTGCGGTCCAGGTCGATGTCGATCGGATCGGCTCGGGGGTCGAGGCGCGCTGTGAGCGGCGCGGTGACGGCAGCGTGTGCATCCTGGCGGTGGGACGCATGCTCGCCGATGCCATCGCCGCAGCTGAACGGCTGGCCGAATCGGGGATCTCGGCCACGGTCTATGACGTGCGCTGTTGCGCCCCGCTCGATGAGGCGATGCTCGACGATGCAGCCACCCACGCTGCGGTGGTGACCGTTGAGGACGGGATCCGCGAGGGCGGGATCGGTGAGGCGATCCGTGCCGCCCTCGCCGGACGGTCCCAGAGCGTCGTCGAGGTGTTGGGCATCCCGACCCGGTTCGTCCCTCAAGCGACCAAACCGTCCGAGGTGCATGCACAGCTCGGCATCGACGAGGTCGGGATCGCTGCTGCAGCGACATCGCTGGTGCGACCGGGCCGATGATCGCCGACGGCACTCCCGGCACCGGCGCTCCCGCCCACCACACCCCCGAACACTCAGTGTCGCCCGATGAGATCGCCGGTCATCTCGAGGTGGCACTCGAGATCGCGGATCGCTGCGATGCGCTGACCCTGCCGGCGTTCCAAGATCGCTCGTTCTCGGTCGAGTTGAAGTCGAATCACACCGAGGTCACCGAGATCGACCGTTCCTGTGAGACCCTGATCGCAGACAGCCTGGCCCACATGCGACCCGACCACGCCATGTTCGGAGAGGAATTCGGCCATCGCACCGCAATGGCTGATGACGAGACGGTCTGGCAGTGGATCGTCGACCCGATCGACGGCACCTCGGGGTTCGCTCGCGGTGTCCCGGTCTGGGCGACCCTCTTGGCGCTATCGCACCGCGATGCCGGCCTCGTCGCAGCGGTGATCTCCGCCCCCGCCCTCGGCCGCCGGTGGTGGGCAACGCTCGGCGGTGGCAGTCTCGTCAACGGGGCTCGATGTCAGGTATCGCGGATCGATCGGCTCGAGGACGCCCAGGTGAGCATCACCCATCACCGCGGGTGGGATGAACTGGACAAGACCGCAGCGCTCGTCGCGCTCGGCCAGCGCGCCCGGCGAGTGCGCGGTCTCGGGGACTTCTGGCAGCACTGTCTGGTGGCCGAGGGGGCGATCGATATCGCGGTCGATGCCGTCGGCCTCGAGCCCTACGATCTCGCGGCGGTCCGCTTGGTGGTCGAACAGGCCGGCGGAACCTTCACCGATCGCCATGGTGTCGCGACCCATGAGACCGCGACGGCCATCTCGACCAACACCGAACTGCATCCGCTCGTGCTTGCAGCGCTCAGCGACTGAATCGCCGGTATCCAAGCGACCTGATTGGCCGGTACCGTAGCGACCCATGTCGACCGACCCGGTTGATCCCGGCGTATCTGCACCCACCGGCAACCACTCGGCGACGCGCGCCATCACCGCGGGTCGCCGCGGCAGCGGACGGTCGCTGGCGCCACCGATCTGGGCGTCGAGCACCTGGTCCTCGACCGGCCTCGACGATACCCATCAGCGCGCCACGGCCATGCGCGATACCGAGTTCTACTCCCGATACGGCAATCCGACGGTGGCCGCATTCGAGGACGCGATCGCGGATCTCGAGGGCGCCGAGGCCGCACTCGCCTTCGCCTCTGGGATGGGGGCGGTGGCCGCAACGGTGCTGGCACTGTGCTCGAGCGGGGATCACATCGTGGCCCAGCGCGATCTCTACGGCGGAACACTCGCGTTCTTGGACAACACGGCTCGACGGCTCGGTATCGAGACCACCTATATCGATGCCACCGTGCCCGACGCGTTCTCAGATGCCGTCCGACCCGGCCGCACCACCTTGGTGATGGCCGAGACGCCGTCGAACCCGCTGCTCGGGATCATCGACCTCGATCGACTCGGGGCGATCCGCGGACCGTTCACCATGGTCGATTCGACCTTCGCCACCCCGCTCGGCCAGAACCCACTCGCCCACGGGGTGGACCTGGTGCTGCATTCGGCCACCAAGGGGATCGCCGGCCACAACGATGCCACGCTCGGGGTCATCGCCGGCGAGGCCGAACTGATCGACACCATCTGGGCTTCAGCGGTACTGCACGGCGCGGTCGCCTCCCCCTATGACGCGCTCAACGGCCTGCGCGGCATCCGCAGCCTGAACGCCCGCCTGGCACACCAGACCGCAGCCGCCCAGATCATCGCCGAGGCGCTCGAGGCCCACCGGTCGATCACCGCCGTGCACTATCCGGGTCTGATGAGCCACCCGGGCCACGAACTGGCGGCGGCTCAGATGCGCCACTTCGGCACCGTGCTGTCATGTCGTGTCGCCGGTGGGCGAGATCTCGTGGCGGCGATATTCGAGCGACTGGAACTGTGTCGTCCAGCGACATCGCTCGGCGGGCCCGAAACCCTCGTCACCCATCCGGCCACCTCGGCCAATGTGGCGATGGACCCGGCCCAGCGCGATGCCGTCGGCATCACTGAAGATCTGGTTCGGATCTCGGTCGGCTTGGAAGATCCCGCCGACATCATCGCCGACCTGATCGGCGCCCTGAACGCAGCTCAGGAGAAGTAGGGGTTCTCGCCGGTCGAGTGATCGGTGAGATCGCGCACCGCCTCGACGCCGTCGATGGCCTCGACCAGCATCGTCTGCACACCGTCGAGCATGGTCATCTTGCTCATCGAGCAACCGTGGCAGCCACCGCCCATCGTGAGATACGCGGTGCCTTCGCCATCATGGCCGACGAAGGTCACGAACCCGCCGTGGGCGGCGAGCGCCGGATTGACCTCAGCGGAGATCATCGCCTCGATCTCGGCCGACAGCTCGTCACCGGAGGTCAGACCGGGTACCTCGGGTGCAGCGGGCTTATTGGGGTTGCGGATCACGAGCCCCTGGGACTCGGTGAGATCGAGGACCGCACCGGTCAGGCTCTCGACGTCGTCGGCGCCGATGATCACCTTGAGACCGTCGTGGGTACGGACCTCATCGGTGAACCCTGCAGTCAAGAACTCGTCGAAGCCGAGATCGTAACGGAAGTCCTCACCGGGACTCGACGCGATCGCGACGCGGAGGCCCAACTTGTCATGGTCGGGGTCCTCATCGCGCAACCGCTTCAGCTCGGCCAGCGCGGTCTCGGTGATGGTGATGATGGCCTCGCTGTCGGTTGACGGCGAACCCTGCGATGCCAACGATTCGAGCGGACTCATGACGTCAGGTTACCGCTCATCTCGCAGCTCTGCCCCGATGGGCGGCGATCTCGGGTCGATACCGGTGATCTGGACCCGGATCTGGCACGCTGGGACGATGCCGTCACCCGATCTGAGCCCGAGCGGTGTCTTCATGACCAACACCGGCTCTGCATTGCGGGTGCTGCGGTCCTGATGCAACCGAGACGTTCCTACGGCCTCGCAGCGATGATCGTGGCGGTGCTGTTATTCTCGATCACCTCCTCGGTGGTCAAGTCGACCGACGCGCCCGGGTCGGTGTTGGCGATGTGGCGGATGTTCGTGGCGATCGGCGCGTGGTGGATCGTGGTCCTCGTGATGAACGCCCGCAGCGGGGCCGGACTGCCGTCGAAGCGGACCTGGATCCGCTGTGCGCCGGCGGGGCTGCTGTTCGGGGCGAACCTGGCGTTGTTCTTCACCGCCATCAAGGCGACCTCGATCGCCAATGCCGAGTTCATCGGGTCGCTCAGTCCGCTGGTGCTGGTGCCCGCCGGCGCGCTGCTGTTCGGCGAGCGGCCGGACTGGAGGGCGCTGCGCTGGGGGGCGATCTCGATCATCGGGATCGCGCTCGTGCTGTTCGGCGGATCGGCCACCGACACCGCGACGGCATCGGGCAATGCCCTCATGGTCGGTGTGGTGGCGTTGTGGATCGGATATCTGCTGGCCACGAAGATGGCCCGCCGAGAGGAGATCTCGACGATCCATTTCATGGCCTGCGCGGTACCGATTGCGGCGATCAGCGCGACACCGCTGACACTGCTGATCGCTGGCGGTGAGATCTGGCCGCTCACCGGCCGAGATTGGTCGGTGGTGGTGCTGCTGGCTCTGACCACCGGGGTCGGGGCACACGGCCTCGTCGTGTTCGCTCAGCGCCATCTCCCCGTTGCGACCATCGGCATCTTGCAGGTCGGCCAACCCGCCCTGGCCGCATTCTGGGCCTGGCTGCTGCTCAAAGAGACCGTCACCTCGGTGCAGATTCCAGGAATGGCACTCGTCATCGTCGGGTTGAGTGCGTTCACCATCATCAGCCAACGGCGCGCCGTGCTGCCGATCGTGGCCCCCGCCGCCTCGCTATCGGTTCGAGAGGGTCCGCCGGACCCGATCATCGGCTCAGATCCGCAGGTACACCGCTGAGCCGCCAAGCGATACCGAATCGGCTGGCACGATGACCTTGCCGAAGGGCCACAGCGCCAAACGGGCCAACTTGAACGACGCGATCCCGAAGGGGATCCCAATCACCGTCGCACACAGGAGCAGACCGGTGAAGAGGTGACCGAGCGCCAACCACACCCCCGCCAAGACGAACCAGATGACATTGCCCACACATGAGCTCACCGCACCAGCACCGGGGCGTTCCACGATCACGCGGCCGAACGGCCACAGTGAATAGCCGGCCAATTTGAACGACTGGATGCCGAGTGGGATCCCGATGACCGTCATGATCTGGAGCACGCCGGCCAGCACATAGGCGATCGCCATCCAGAAACCAGCCAAGATCAACCACAGCACGTTGCCGATCGCCCTGAGCGCGCCAGAGCGTGGCTCAGGCATCATCTCCCCCGTCACCCTCGGCGGTGGCGATGGCGGTGACGGTGACGGTGACG
>SKFX01000120.1 GCA_007117775.1 Ilumatobacteraceae bacterium | reverse complement strand
GCCCGGCCATCTCAGCGTCGATGGCTGGTTGGTGCTCGAGATCGGATCCGATCAGGGTGCTGCGGTCGGGCGGCTGCTCGCCGAGCGTGGCTTCGTCGAGGTGGCGATCGAACCCGATCCGGCGGGCCACGACCGGATCGCCGTCGCCCGGTGGCCAGATAACGTCAGGGAGTGACCGGTCCGGTCACGAACCTGTGGCCCGATTCGGCATGATCACGGATTTCAACCCACACTTCATCTGACGCCATGGCCATCGAACCAGACCCACAGCTCGAGCGCATGCGCGCCAGTATCGACAACATCGATGCTGCGCTGGTGCATCTGTTGGCCGAGCGATTCAAGATCACCCAGGCCGTCGGCGAGTACAAGGCCTCGGCCGGTCTGCCGCCGGCGGACCCGGCCCGCGAGGACGCCCAGATCGCCCGGTTGCGCGCCCTCGCAGTGGAGTCCGGTCTCGATCCCAGTTTCACCGAGCAGTTCCTGCGCTTCATCGTCGCTGAGGTGATCCACCACCATCAGCGCATCGCCGCCGGTGACCGTGATCTCGATGGTGGCGCGCGATGAGTGGATCCGAGTATGACATCGTCGTCATCGGCGCCGGGCCCGCCGGCGCCGCCACCGCCATCGCCGCGGCACGCGCCGGGGCGCGGGTGCTGGTCGTGGACCAGGCCGAGTACGGACGTGACAAGATCTGCGGTGACGGCCTGACACCGCGCGCCATCGGAGCGCTGGAACAACTCGGCATCGACTACTCCGACGCCCACCGCATCGACGGGCTGCGCATGATCGCCGGTCGCCGCGAACGCGAGTTGGCCTGGCCGGCTGGTGGCCGGTTCCCGGACCACGGTGCGGTCTGGCCGCGCCGGCGCCTCGATGCCGAGCTGATCGACCATGCCGCAGCCGCCGGTGCCGAACTGCGGTGGTCCAGCCCGGCCGAGCCGATCCTCGACGATGATGGCCGCTGTGTCGGCATCAGCGTCGGTGCGGAACGCATCGGCGCCGGCCTCGTCGTCATCGCCACCGGCGCACCCGGCAAGGTGGCGCGTCTGCTCGGTGCCGGCCGGGTCCCCGATGAGCCGTTCGGCCTGGCGATCCGCGCCTATGTCGAGAGTCCCCGCCATACCGACCGCCATCTCGAGGCCTGTCTGACGCTGCGGGACCGAAATGGGGTCGCAGTCCCCGGCTATGGCTGGATGTTCCCCGCCGGCGATGGCACGGTCAACATCGGTGTCGGCGCACTGTCGACGATGAAGCGGTTCCGTCAGTTGAACCTCAACACCCTGCTCGATGACTATCGGGCGCTCGTGGCCGATACCTGGCAGGTGGGGCCCTATCTCGAGCGACCGCGAGCCTGGCGACTGCCGATGAGCACGCTGCGCCGCCATGGCCCGGGCTGGGTGGCGATCGGCGATGCGGCCGGTCTGGTGAATCCGATGAACGGCGAGGGCATCGACTACGGCCTCGAGTCGGGGATGCTGGCAGCCGAGTTGTTCTGTGCTGATCCGTCGACGGCCCCGGCCGAATATGACCGGCTCATCTCGGAGCGCTTCGATGGATTCTTGCGCACCGGCCGTCGCTTCGCGTTCTTGATCGGCCATCCGTGGATCCTGCGTTCGGGGCTGCGCGTCGCCGTCGGTACCGAGGCGATCGCTGCGCTCACCCTGCAGGTGATGGGCAATCTGATCGATTCGTCCACCCCGGGCACTGCAGGGGTGGTGATGCGCATGGCTGATCGCAGCCTCGCGCTGGCCGATCCGGTGCTGCGCCGCACCAGGGCAGCGGCCTGATGGGCCGGAAGGACGCGAGCGTCAGCAACCCTGGCGACTCCGACGACACCGAAGACACCGAAGATCCGGTGCACCCGGTGCCGTCGCGGCCCGGTGGGGTCGGTGTCGGTGTCGATATCGGTGGCACCGGGATGAAGGCGGCGCCGGTGGATCTCGGCACCGGCGAACTCGTCGGACCGCGGGTCCGCTTCGACACCCCCAAACCCGCCACCCCCGAGACCATGGCCGGAATGTTCGCGCGCCTGGTGGCATCGTTCGATTTCGATGGCCCGATCGGTACCACACTTCCGGCGGTGGTCCGCCACGGTGTCGTCGGATCGGCGGCCAATATCGACCGGTCCTGGCTCGGCGTCGATGCCGATGCACTGTTCAGCACCGCGATCGGCCGTGAGGTGACGGTGGTCAACGATGCCGATGCCGCCGGGATCGCCGAGATGCGTTTCGGCGCCGGTCGCGGTCGTGACGGGGTGGTGCTGGTCTTGACCTTCGGCACCGGGATCGGATCGGGGCTCTTCGTCGATGGTCATCTGGTGCCCAATACCGAGCTCGGCCATCTCGAGATCGATGGAGCCGATGCCGAGTGGAACGCCGCCGCGAGCGCTCGCGAGCGGCATCGGCTGACATGGCCGCAGTGGGCACCGCGTGCCCAGCGCTATCTCGAGGAGATCGTCAAGCTGTTCTCGCCGGATCTGATCATCGTCGGCGGTGGGGCATCGAAGCGATCGTCGAAATGGTTGGATCTGATCGAGATCGACGCCGAGATCGCGGTCGCGGCGATGACCAACAATGCCGGCATCGTCGGCGCGGCGATCCTCAGATCCGACCTGAACGCCGCTGCCAGTCCCTGAACACGATCACCCCGAGCGTCAACACGGTCAACGGCGCCACGAACCACACCATGGCGGTGGCATATCCGTCGCGGATCGCAGCACCGGTGGCATCCAATACCAGCCAGACCATATAGATCGCGTAATAGGTGACGAAGACCGCGCCCTCCCAGCGGTTCAGGATGTATCCGGTGGCGAACAGCGGCAGCGCCGCCACCGCGGTCGCGATCATGATCGGAATGTCGATGGTGATCGCCGCATCCAAGACATTCAATGGCAGAGGCGACACGATCGAGGTGATGCCGAGCACCGCGAGCAGGTTGAAGATATTGGAGCCGATTGCATTGCCCACCGCCAGTTCGCGTTCGCCGCGGAACGCAGCGATGGTCGAGGTCGCGATCTCGGGGAGCGAGGTGCCGATCGCCACCACGGTGAGGCCGATCACCAATTGGCTGATCCCGAAACGAGTCGCCACATCTGTTGCCGCGGTGACCAAGAGGTTGGCTCCGACGGTCAGGGCGGCGAGGCCGGCGATCAGCAGACCGAGATCGAACACCACCGGTCGCGCGATTGAGATCTCGTCATCGACTCCGGCGGCCAGCACCTCGGCCACCGCCGAGTCTTCGCCGCGGCGGGCGTTGTGGATCATCCAAGCGAGGTAGACGACGAGCGAACCGAACAGGATGAGACCGTCGAGGCGTCCGAGACCGCCGTCGAGCGATAGCACCAGGAACAGCACCGAGGCGGCGATCATGATCGGGATGTCGATACGTGTGAGACGGCGTGCCACTGTCAGGCCGCCGCCCACGAGCGCAGCGAAACCGAGCACCAACAAGATGTTGGCGATATTGCTGCCGATCACATTGCCCACCGCGAGGTCAGCCTCACCGCGGGTGGCCGCACCGATGCTGACGGCCAACTCTGGGGCGCTGGTGCCGAATGAGACGACCGTGAGGCCGATCACCACCGGTGACAGTCCGGTGCGGCGGGCGATCGCAACGCCACCGCGCACCAGCAGTTCTGCACCGCCGATGAGACCGATCAGACCGAGCACGAACAGGATCGGTGTGGCCGCAGACATCACCGATCAGACTACGGCGGCGGGTTCGCGGCCCGGGTGACCGGCCTGTCTGGCCAGCGCATCTGGCCGGCCCGAGCGATCGCAGGATTGATGGGGTGCTGCGCCGTGTTGCACGATCACGGCCGAGTCTGCCTGACAGGATGGGGTGATGGCCACCGAGCCCGCATCAGCGTCTCTGCATCCTGCGCAAGGTTCAGCGATGGTGCTCGGTGAGGCATTGGTGGACCTGGTGCTGGCCGGCGACGGTTCGATCACCGCTGGGGTCGGCGGCGCACCGTTCAATGCGGCGCGCGCCGCGGCGCGACTCGGAGCTGCGGTGTCGTTCGCCGGAGCGGTCTCCAGCGATGGGTTCGGTGAGCAGATCATGTCGGCGCTGAACGGCGACCGGGTCGACACCTCAGCGGTGGTGCGCACCGATGCGCCGACCACTCTGGCGCTCGCCCATATCGATGGCACCGGTGCGGCGACCTACCGCTTCTACACCGCCGCGACCTCGGTGCCGGGGTATGTCCCGGTGGACACGACCGGCGCGATGCTGGTCACCGGCGGTCTCGCACTCGCTCTGGACCCGCTCGCCGATCGGGTGGTCGATGCTGTCGCGGCGGCACGCTTCGTGGTCTGTGACATCAACTGTCGCCCAGCGGTGATCGATGAGTGGAGCAGCTATCTGAACCGGGTCATGCGGGTCGTGTCGTCATCGACGGTGATCAAGGCCAGCGATGACGACCTGGCGGTGCTGTGGCCCGAGCGACCCCTCGAGGCATGTCTCGATGATCTGTTGGAGCGCGGTGCGTCGGTGGTGATCATCACACGGGGGTCTGAACCGGTGCTGGCCCGCTCAGCGGGTTCTGATGTCATCGAGGTGCCGGTGCCCGCCGTCGACGTCGTCGACACCATCGGAGCCGGCGATGCCTTCGTCGGAGGCCTCATCGCCCGTCTCGGTGACGGTCGCAACGCCGCTGCACACCTCGGTGACGCCGACGGTCTCGCAGCGCTGATCGGCGATGCCGCCGAGGTTGCAGCGGTCGCCTGCACCCGTCGGGGTGCTGATCCGCCGTATCGCACCGAACTGTCGGCGCGCTGGGCGCAGTAGGTGGGTAGCGTCGTCATCTATGGCATCGGACCCCGACACCGCATCGACTGTGACCACGACCGCGACCGGTGGTCCGCGCCTGCGATTCGCCCCATCACCGACCGGGTCATTCCACGTCGGTGGGGCGCGCACCGCGCTCTACAACTGGGCGCTGGCGCATTCGATGGGCGGGACCTTCGTGTTGCGGATCGAGGACACCGATGAGGTCCGCAACCATCCGCAGTGGACCGCCGGCATCATCGACGCGCTCGCGTGGATCGGCATCGGTGCCGACGATCCGGTCTTCGAGGGCCCGTACTTCCAGAGCGAGAATGCCCAAGCACATCTCGATGCCGCCGCGGATCTGTATGCCCGCGGCCTCGCGTACTACTGCGATCTGACCACCGAGCAGATCCAGGCCCGCGCTGCGGACTCGGGTCGCCCCGGCTATGACGGATATTCGCGCGATCGCGGTCTCGGTCCCGGCCCGGGTCATGTGCTGCGCTTCCGTGTTCCCGATGGCACCACGGTCGTGGAGGATCTGGTGCGCGGCCGTGTCGAGTTCGACAATGCGACGATCGAGGACTTCGTGCTGGTGCGCGGCAACGGCACACCGGTGTTCCTGTTGGCCAATGTGGTCGATGATCTCTCGATGCGCATCGACCATGTCATCCGTGCCGAGGAACATCTGCCCAACACCCCCAAACAGCAGATGCTCTTCGAGGCGCTCGGAGCACCGGTGCCGGTATGGGCCCATGTGCCGGTGTTGGTGAACGAACAGCGCAAGAAGTTGTCCAAGCGCCGTGACAAGGTGGCCCTCGAGCAGTATCGCGATGAGGGATACCTGCCCGAGGCGATGGTGAACTATCTCATGACACTCGGCTGGGCGCCGTCGGGTGATACCGAGATCGTCGCGTGGGACCGCATCGTGGACGAGTTCCGACTCCAAGATGTCACCCATTCACCGGCGTTCTTCGATATCCGCAAACTGGAGGCCTTCAACGGCGACTACATCCGGATGCTGAGCGTCGATGAGTTCATCGACCGCTGTCGTGGTTGGATCCCGGGTGACTGGGATGCGGAACGCTTCGTGGTGATGGCGCCGCTGGTGCAGACCCGTGTCGCGACCCTCGCCGAGGTGGCGCCGATGGTCGAGTTCCTGTTCGTCGACGACCCGGTGCGCGATGAGCGCTCCTGGACCAAAGCGATGGGACCTGAGTGGGCGGCACCGCTGCTGGACGAGTCCATCGCCGCCTATGAGACAGCCGAGTGGACTGCCGACGCACTGAAGGGAGCGCTCGAGGCCGTCGGCGAGACCCACGGGCTCAAGCTCGGCAAGGCCCAGGCGCCGGTGCGCGTTGCGGTCTCCGGCCGTTCGGTCGGGCCGCCGTTATTCGAGTCGCTCGAGGTACTCGGCCGAGACGAGACCCTGCGACGCATGCGAGGAGCGCGTGCCGACGTCACTACCGGCTGAGTCCTCGCGTCGCCGTCGGCATCTGCGGTGGTGGATGGTTCCGGT
>SKFX01000077.1 GCA_007117775.1 Ilumatobacteraceae bacterium | reverse complement strand
GTTGAACCATGCCGGGCCGTCTGGCCCGGCGAGATCGTCTGCGCTCACCAGCGGTCGTTGCATCATTGCCCCCTCTGCAGCCGGGTCGCGTATCCCCGACAGCGTCAACCTAGTGGCGCGATGCTGTTCCCATCTGAGTCGGACACTCAGCCGAGCAACCGCACGGCGACCGGTTCGAGCACCTGATCGACGATGACCACGCTGAAGAGGCCGAGGCCGATCACGGCGACGGCCAACAGCACGACGAGGGCCACGATCACCGGTCGTGATTCGCGGATGTCGGTGGCGGGGACCGGGGCGTCATCGGCCGGTGGGCGGAACCAGATCGATTCCATGACGCGCAGGAAATAGGCCAGGGTCATGACGCTGGATGCGACGATGATGATGGCCACCAGCCAGTTGTCGACCTCGACGGCACCCGACACCAGATACCACTTGGAGATGAACCCGGCCGTCGGCGGCAGACCCACCATCGACACCGCCGCGATGCTGAACGCCGCCATGGTGGCCGGCATCGCGGCCCCCAATCCGGCGTACTGAGCGATCTTCTTGGTGCCGGCGCGGTCCATCACCGCGCCGGCGACGAAGAACAACAGGGCCTTCATGGCCGCATGGTTGACGACATGCAACAGCGCACCGATCAGCGCCAGCGGTGTCGCGAGACCGATCCCGACAGCGATGTAGCCGAGCTGGGCGACGGTCGAATGCGCGAGCATGCGCTTGATATCCCGTTGGCGGATCGCCATCGCAGACCCGACCACGATGCCGGCCGCACCGAACCAGACCAACAGTGTCATCACCGGCACATCGACGGTCACATAGACCGGACCGAAGACATCGAGCAGGATCCGGATCAGGGCGTACGCGGCGACTTTGACCTGCACCGAGGCCAACAGTGCAGCGACCGCCGGCGGGGCGTGGCTGTGGGCATCGGGAAGCCAGACATGCAACGGGAAGATCGCCATCTTGATCCCGAGGCCGATGACGATCAGCGCCACCGCGGCGGCGGTGGTGGGTGAACCGGTCAACTGCGCCAGTGCCGGGCCGACCGTCTCCATCGACAGGGTCCCGGTGGTGAAGTAGATGAAGCCGACCCCGAGCAGATAGAGGCTGGAGCCGACCGTGCCGATCAGCAGATAGCGGTAGCTCGCCACCGCAGCGGCGGGCCCGCCCAATGCGATCAGGGCATAGGACGCAATCGAGTAGATCTCGAGGCTGACGAACAGGTTGAACAGGTCGCCGGCCACCGCCACGCCCATCAGCGCTCCCACCAGCAACAGCACCAGCGGATACAGGAACACCCCTGATTCGGGCCGGAGACCGAACCCGACATCGGGTGGATACACCACGACGAACAAGGCGATGACGCCGATCAGCACCGCCACGAATCCAGACAGCGGATCGAGCACGTACTCGATGCCGAGCGGTGCCGCCCATCCGCCGAGCGGGTGGGTCAGTGCACCGACGTCGACGGCGCGCACCAGACCCCATGTGGCCAGCACGGTCACGGTCACCACAGTGGCCGCAGCGATCCACTGGCCGGCACGCGCCACGGTGATCGACGCGATCGCTGCCAGCACTGCACCGACGAAGGGCACGATCGGCAACAGTGCCGGGAGGGTGGAGGTCATGACCCGGCTCCGGCGGTACCGGTCCGCTCGCGTTCCGCCGTGTCGATCGTCGCCTGTTCGCTGGCGGTCTGCTCGGCGATCTCGACATCATCGAGGGTGCCGTAGGCGCGGCGGATCACCACGATGAGCGCGAGTGCGACCCCGATCACCGCCACACCGACCACGAGCGCGGTGAGGATCAGCAGATGCGGAAGCGGGTTCACATAGGCGGTGGGATCGGATCCGATCTCGGGGTCGATGACCGGCACATCACCGTCGCGTCGCACACTGCCCTCGATGAAGAAGAGGAACACCGCGGTCTGGAACAGCACGAGGCCGACGAGCTTTTTGACCAGATGGCGTTCGGTCAGCAGTGCGAACAGACCGAGCGACAACAGCGCCACCACGAACAGGTAGATATAGCGATCCGCGATCAACTCGGCCATCACTGCTTCACCTGACTCGCGAGTCGATCGAAGATCGACAGGATCCCACCGAACACCACGGCGCCGACGGCGAACTCGACCACCATGATCCCGAGATAGCGCAGACGCGAATCGGTGAGACCGGTGCCCTCGATGGCCGCATAGTCCAGCAGTTCGCCTCCGAAGACCAACGGGATGATCGCGACGGCCAAGAACACACCCATGCCGACGATCATCGAGATCACCGCCGCAATCGGCGGTACGGCGCGCTCGAGCAGTTCGGGTGCGGTGGTCAGGCGGGCCAGAACGATCCCGACCGCGAGGATCACACCTCCGGCGAAACCACCGCCGGGGCCGTAGTGGCCGTGGGCGATGACATAGACGCCGAAGACCAGGATGAACGGCATTCCGAGCGACGCGACGACGCGTACGTTCTCGCTCGGATGGCGACCGATCATGGTGTCCTCCGACGCAGGATCAGCGCAGCGGCCAGTGCGGCGGTGAACACCACGAGCGTCTCACCCAAGGTGTCCATCGATCGGTAGTCGGCCAGGATGGCGGTGACCACGTTCGGGGTCTCGGAGTCGGCGAGCGATCGCTCGACATACTGCGTGGCGACACCGACGGCCGCTGGTGCATTCGGATCGCCGCGGTCGGGCAGGTCGACGCTGGCAACCAACAACAACACTGCGAACACCGCCACCAACGGCCCCGCGATCCACGCGGCGCGTCGATCGCGGCCGGCGGGGCGGTCTCCGGTGGCGAGCACCGCGATCAGCAACAGCACCCCCACGAACGCCGACCCGAGCACCGCTTCGACGAAGGCCACATCAGGAGCGCCCATACCGGCGAAGAGCAGTGCCACCAACAGGCTGAATGCCGCGAGGACCGCGACGGTGGCGATCATCGAGCGCACCACGACCGCGATCACCGCACATGCGGTCAACAGCACCAACAGCAACAGGTCCAACTGCCAGATCACGATGTCTCACCACCATGGGCCGCGTCGGTCGCACCGTCAGCGGAGATACCCCCGAGGCCGGCGTCTCGGGGAGCATCATCGCCGAGTTGCTCATCGTTGTGTGCTGCCGAGCGCGCCAAGGCGTGGATCGCGGTCGGATTCACCAACAGCGAGAATCCGGCGATCAGCGCGAGTTGCAGACTGCCGGGCCCGAACCGGTTCAGCACGATCAATCCGGCGAACACCAGCACCAGACCGAGGGTCTCGGCCTTGGCGACAGCATGGGCGCGGGTCCAAAAGTCCGGGAAGCGCGCCAGGCCGAGTGCGCTGATCGCGAGGAAACTGGTGCCGGCGAGCAGCAGCACGGCGGCGATGGCATCGATCATGGCGCTCCCTCCCGCCTCGGCGGCTCGGCCGGCCGACCCGAGGCGCGACGCGCTTCGAGGTAGCGGGCGAATGCGAGTGGGAACAAGAACGCCAGCAGGGCGTATGACAGACCGATATCGATGAACAATTCCGGTCGGCCGAAGATGAAACCGATCAGCATCAACAGCACCACCGAGGAGACCGCACCGAACGATGATGACAACAGCCGGTCGATCACCGTGGGGCCGCGCGCCACACCGAACACCGCGGTGATCGTCAGGGCGCCGATCACGAATGCCAGGACCAACAACAGCACGCTCATTCGGGGTCACCTTGCACGATGAGCGATGGATCGAGGGCGGGCTGATCCTGTTCCAAGAAGATATGGGCGACCTTGTTCTGCAGCCGACCGGTCACCAGGTCGGTCACCTGCGACGGTGAGAGGGCGTGCACGAGGATCACCGGGCCATCGATGTCGACGGTCAGGGTCCCAGGCACCAGCGAGATCGAGTTGGTCAGCACCGTGCGCGCCAGAGGACTGCGCAGATCGGTGCGGAAGCGCACCGAACACGGCTCGAGCGGCATCTCGCGCGACAGCACGATGCGTGCCAATTGCACACTGGCCACCAGGATCCGGCCGGCCATCCAGAACATGAACGCGATCGCCCGCAACAGCGCGAGCGGGATCCGCGTGATCGCCACGTGGTCGGCATCGGGTCGTAGGCACGCCCGGGTGATCCGTGAGGTCAGCGCGGTGACACCGATGGCGGTGATCGCGCCGGTCACGAGGAACAGCGGATCGGTGCGCCCCGACAGGGCGAACCAGAATCCGAACAGCACCAGAGCTTGGACGACGGTGGTGCGGCGCACGAGGTCGCGTGTCATCAGCCGATCACCACACCTCTCATCACGATGGCTGCGAGCACCAGCACCATCGCGGCGGCGATCGTGCTGCCGAGCAGCCATCCCGGTGCCACCGGGCCGGGGGCGAATCGCTCCGGTGCCCATGCTCCGAGGCTCGGCCAGCGCCAGACTCGATCGGCTGGCGCATCTGAAACAGTTCCCGGCGCGGCCTCGGTGGCGAAGCGAGTTCGCAGGCGCGCCGGCAATTCGCGATAGAACGCATCGGTGTCGAGGCTGGTCGTCGCCTTCGGGGCGAGGCGGCTGCGCAGCAGCCACACACCGGCAGTGGTGGCGGCCAACAGCGCGAACGACTCGGCGAGCTTCGCGCCGGTATAGGCGTTGAAGGCCTCTGCGGTCGGCAACCGGTCGAACAGCAGACCCGGTCGCACACCGATGGCGATGTTGGCGATCGCAGCGACACCCATGGCGGCGTACATCATCACCGGCACCCGGCGCAGCACCGATGCCGAGCGTGGTGTTCCGAAGAACGTCAACGCCGGCAGTTTCAGCGCCACACTCGCAAAGGTGCCGACCGAGGCGAACTTCAACAGCCACTGTGCGGTGGTCTCACCACCCGAGCCCACCGATGCCACCGCCAGTTCCTTGGCCGGGAAGCCGCTGAACCCCGCCACACCCGAGATCGAGAAGGCGCCGACGAGATAGAGCACGAGCACCACCGGCAGGGCCCGCGCCAGTCCGCCGAGCTCGCTGGTACGGCTGCGGCCGGTCGCGTACAGCACCGCTCCGGCACCCATCAGCAACAGCCCCTTGTAGAGGACGTGGGCGGTGGCATGCGCGGTGGCGCCGTTGATCGCCGCTGCGGTGCCGACGCCGATGGCGGTGACCATGAAGCCGACCTGGCTGACGATGTGATAGCTGAGCAATCGGCGGATGTCGTCTTCCAGGATCGCGAAGATCACCCCGACCACCGCCATGGTGACCCCGACCCAGATCAACAGCTCGGTGCCTGGAAACCCGCGCGCCAACGCATATACGGCGGATTTGGTGGTGTAGGCACTCAGGATCACCGTGCCCGCCACCGTGGCGGCCGGATAGGCATCGGGCAGCCAGGCATGGAACGGCACCGCAGCGGCGCAGAACGCGAACCCGCCGAGGATCAGCCATCCCGGCCCGGACCACGGCACCTCCTCGAACGCCAGTGATCCGCTGCGCACCGCCAGCCAGATGACCCCGCCCAACAGCACCACTCCGGCGATCAGGTGGACGCGCAGATAGCGCATCGCGGCCGCTGCCGAGCCGGCGCGCGACCGCGCTGCGATCAACACCACCACGGTCGTCACCTTCAGTTCCCAGAAAATGAACAGCGTCAGCAGGTCACCGGCGAGCACCACGCCGATACCGGCACCCGCGGTCGCAAGACCGGCGGCCAGTTCGGTCCGGCTCATCGTGGTGGAGCCGTAGATCATCGCCACGAGTGCGACGATCGCGAACACGAGCATGAACGGTGTCGACAGCGCGTCGACGCGCATCGCCACCAGATCGATGCCGTAGAAGTCGTAGTTCCACGTCACGTCTTCACCGAGGGACAGTGCCGCCACCAGTGCGATCGCCGCAGTCGCGATTGCGACCACCACCGCAGTGCGCTGGCTGACCATGACGACCACCGCAGCACCGATCAACAAGATGAGGCCGGGATGGAACTCAACCACGACGGTCCTCCCATGGCGGCGACCACTCCAGGTCGTCGCGAGCATCGCCCAGTTCACCGGGCCGCGAACCCGCTGGGCGCGAGATCCCGATCCGGCCGAGCCATTTCGCACCGAGTACCAGCGCGACCGAGGCGGCGAAGGCGAACACGGCGATCACCGCGACCGGTTCGAGAGCGCTCATGGCCGACCTCCGGTGGCGTCGATGGGCGCCGGTGCGCCATCGCCGATCACCGATCGGGCGACCTCGTCGGTGAGGACGCCGATATCGAAGATGTCGCCGAGGCCGAGCACGAGGCTGATCGCTGCGGTGGCGACGATCGGCACCAGCATCGTCCAGGCGGCGTCGGTGCGGATCCGCATCGGGCCGGTGAAGGTCTCTGACGACCGGAAGAACGCCCGGTACACGATCGGCAGCAGATAGCTCGCCGTCAGCAGTCCGCTCGAGATCATCACGATCGCGAGGATCGGCTGGCCGGCCTCGACGGTGCCCGATGACAAGAACCATTTGGAGACGAAGCCGTTGATCGGCGGTAGACCGGCGAGGCCGAGCGCAGCGACACCGAACGCTGCCATTGTGAGCGGCATACGTCGGCCGATCCCATCCATCTGCGAGACCCGTTCGACACCGGTGGTGACGTAGATCGCGCCGGCCGCGAAGAACAGGGTGATCTTCAACACCGCATGGTTGATCAGATGCAGCATCGCCCCGTTCCAGGCTGCCACCGACACGAGTGACACCCCGAGCACGATGTAGGACAGATGGGCGATCGTCGAATAGGCGAGTCGACGCTTCAGTTGGTCCTGGCGCAATGCGGTCAGCGAGGCCACCACGATCGTGATCGCGGCGAGCGCAGCCACGACCACACCGGCGTTCACCGAGGCCAAGCGTTCGGGGCCGATCACATAGCCGAACATGCGCACGAAGCCGAACACCCCCGCCGTCACCACCGCAACCGCGTGCAACAGCGCCGAGACCGGCGTCGGAGCCACCATGGCGCGCGGCAACCAGCCATGTAGGGGCATCACCGCTGCCTTGGTGCCGAATCCGGCGAGAGCCATCACGACCAGGGCGATCACCATCGCATCGGACATCGAATCGAGTGACCCACCCGGGGTGAACACCGCTCCGGGGGCATGGGTCGTCACGATCACGACGGCCAGCAACAGTGCGGTGCCACCGCCCAGCAGTGTGAACAGATAACGACGGCCCGCTGCGAACGCCGCCGGGGTCTGTTTGTGGATCACCAACGGATAGGTCGCGAGCGTCAGCAGTTCGTAGAACACGAAGAACGTGAACAGATTGCCGGCGAAGGCGAGGCCGATCGTGGTCGATACGCACACGGCGAAGGCTGCGAAGAAGCGGGTCTGGCGGATCTCACCGGCGCCGTTCATGTAGCCGAACGAGTACAGCGAGGCCAGTAACCACAACCCGGCCGTGGAGAGCGCGAACACCATCGATGCCGCATCGACGCGCAAGAGCAGCTCCACTCCCGGAGTGAGTTCGCCGATCGACACCGTCGGCACCTCGCCGTCGAGCACCCGACCGAACAAGATCAGCACCACGATGAAGGTGATGAGCGATGCCACAGCCGTCCACAGGGCGCGTGCCGTCGGCCGGTCGCCGGAGACGGCGATCGCGATAGCTCCGGCGAGCGGAGCAGCGATGGCGAGCAGGGGGATCATGAATGGGGCGCAGCCCGCATCAACGCTGATACGGGTGGTGACAGAGGGGATGTGACAGGGTTTCGTCAACCAGCAGTCATTGGCGGTCGACGGTTGGGGGAGTCAGATGCCAGGCGGAGACGACATGACCATGATGTGAACACCCCATGGTGGCCACGACATGCAGACCCGGCCTGTGACGGTCGAGACGACGAGGCAGGCTCGTCGATGACCTCGACTCAGACCAGCAGCGCTGGTGGTCCGGCATTCAGCACGCGCGAACGCGATGCCGGCCGGCGGCACAACACGGGATGATCAACGCAGTGCTCGCGGAGTTGATCTCGGTGCGCCATGGCCCCATCCTACCGAGGCCCGTGGCTGCGGGCACCGTGGTGCACGGAGTTCATTGGGCGTTCACGCGCCGCCGGCAGCCGATCAGACAGTGGCGGTGCGCACACCGGACCAGCGGGCCACCTCGGCGTCGAGGTCGAGCCGTGCCACGACCGCAGCATGTTCGTACTCGCCCCAGTGGTCGCGCGGCAGCATCCACATCAGCTCGAACTCGTTGCCGTCTGGGTCGGCACCGTAGACGCTCTTGGTGGCACCGTGACTGGACTCACCGCGATAGGCGCCGGCATTCACGATCTGTTGGCGGGCAGCCGCGAGCTCATCGATGGTGTCGAGCTGCCATGCCAGGTGGTAGAGCCCGATGGACGGTCTCGGCGGTCGCGGTGCGTCACCGATCGCGAACAGGCCCAGGTCATGGTGGTTGTTGGAGCGCTCGAAGCGCAGGAACGCCGCATTCGCGCGCGGTTCGCGGTTCACCACCGACATCTCGAACACCTCGGTGTAGAACGCCACCGACACCTCCAAGTCGGCCACGAACAGTACGGCGTGATTGAGTCGTACCGGTGACGTCATCGCTGTGCCCGCTGTCTCAGCGACGCTGTCAGCGCGGACGCCACCCGCAAGCGTTCGAGTTCGGGTTCGGCCGCCCAGGTGTCGGCGAGACCGGCCGCGTCGAGGCGCGCCCCGATGACCTGGATGGCGATGTCGTGGCGGACATACTCGGCGGCCAGCAATGCCACAGCCGGATCATTCGACCACATCGCCCAGACGTCTTCGCCTGAGATGCCGCCGGTGAGGGCCACACCACGGTCGGCCACGACGGTGAAGATCTTGCAGCCGACGCTCTCGAGGACCACATCGGGATCGGAGAAGCGGTGGGTGTAGCTGTGGCCGATCGACTCGGTGAGCTCACCGAAGCAGACCAGCGAGATATCGATGCCGCGGGCCTCGGCGGCGAGCAGTGCGCAGCGCAACGTCTCGACCTCGTCGGGCCACAGCGATAGGAACAACTCGCTCTTGGATCCGTCGATGATGTCCTCGGCGCGCTGCATGACCTCGTCACGGCCGTGCAGATGCTGGCCGACGAATGCTTCGGGTTCGGTGCCGATCTGGGGGAGCGCCTCGGCGAGACCCTCGATGGTGCCGCTCAGTTCGCGCCGCAACCGGCCGATCAGGGTCTCGGCCGGCAGGGCCATATATGAGGTCCCCGACGATCTGTCGGCGACCTCGAAGGCCGCACCGCGGCCGACCACCTTGGCGAGGGTCTCATACACGGTGCTGCGCGGCACCCCTGACGCCTTGGCCACCTCATAGCCGTTGAGCGGTTCACCCGCTGCCAACAGCGCCAGGTAGACCTTGGCCTCATAACTGGTCATCCCGGCCGTCCGGAGCAATTCGAGCGCCCGATCCCACATGGCTCAGAGCGTATGCGTTCGATCCACCCGAGTCGATATCGAGATCATCGCAGAGGCCTGCGTGGATGGTGGATGGAGCCGACATCGCCGCATCGTCGTCAGTCACATAGCGACGCTGGTGTTCGAGGCGCTACCGTTGGCGTGCGCACGGGGCCGTCCCGTGCATCCTGAGGGGGAATTCATGAGAGCTCAACACCAGTCACGATCACGGGGGTGGCGTCGCGGACTCGCAGTCTTCGCGGCCGCCGGCCTGTTCGTCGCCGCCTGCGGCGGTGACGACGACGATTCGAGTGCCGATGACACGGCCACCGAAGAAGCCGGCGATGAGACCGATGCCGATGCCGGTGCCGGCGGTTCTGAGATCGCCGCCGAGCGCGTCGCCGCGTTCCGTCAATCCCTGACCGAACTGCCCTTCGACGTGGCCACCGATGCTCCGAGTGATGTCGATGTGTTCTACGTGCAGTGCGGTGTCGCCGTCTGCGCCGAGATCGCCATCGGTGTCGAGGCCGCGGTCGACGAACTCGGTTGGAACTACACCACCGTGTCGCATCAGGACACGCCAGACACCGTCGCATCGGCATTCGACGCGGCCATCGCAGCCCAGCCCGATGTCGTGTTGACGTCTGGGAACCCACGCGAATGGTTCTCCGAGCAGCTCGACGTCCTGGAGGAGGCCGGGATCCCGGTCGTCGCCTGGTCACTGCCCGAGGCCTATGAGCCCGGTGACGGGATCTCGGTGAACCTGCTGACCGAGGACGACTACTACTTCTACGGTGTGCTGATGGCCGACTATGCGGCCATCGAATCCGATAACGGTGAGATCCTCTTCGTCGGTTTGCCGACGTTCCCGGTGCTCTCGATCGTCCAGCAGGGCTTCGAGGATGAGATCGCTGAGGTCTGCCCGGACTGCAACGTCAAGGTGATCGAGGTGGCGGTGACCGATCTCGGCACCAATCTGCCGGGCACCATCGTGTCGGAACTGCAGACCAACCCCGATCTCGACATGATCGTGTACGCCTTCGGCGGCATGCTCTTCGGTGTGCCCGATGCGCTCGAGTCGGCCGGTCTCATGGATCAGGCCGTTGCGATCTCCCAGGCCGGTGGTCCGCTGAACTTCGGCTTCATCGCCGATGGTCAGCATCAGGTCGCCGAGGTCGGGATCGCATCTGAGCTGCTCGGCTGGCGTGCCCTCGATGCTGCGGCCCGCCTGCTCAACGGTGAGGGCCCCGGCCGCGCCGAGACGCCGGCGACCGCCCAGATCTCGGGTCGTCCCGACATCTTGTCGGGTGGGCTGCCGCTGCAGATCCTCGAGGTCGACACCATCGAGGATCCCGCGGCGCTGTGGCCCGGTGTGCCCGGGTTCCAGGAGCTGTTCGTCACGCTCTGGGGTCGCTGAGGATCGGCTGGCTCATCGATGAGGGAGCGCTGGTGAATCCATCGTCGACCGCCGCAACCACCCGATGAGTCAGATCCACAGCAGCGATACCCGTGATCGTCAGATCGCACAGGGGAGCGGGAGCGATCCCGCTCCCCTGATGCGGATCCGGTCGATCTCCAAGACCTATCCGGGCCAGGTCGCGCTCGATCGAGCCGCGCTCGAGATCCGCCCCGGAGAGGTGCATGCTCTCGTCGGCCAGAATGGCTCAGGCAAGTCGACCCTGATCAAGCTGCTCGCCGGATATGTGAAGGCCGATCACGGCGCCGATCTCGAGTTCCTCGGCCAGTCGGTCGATCTGTGGGGGATGCCCTCTGACATCCGACGGCGAATCAGCATCGTGCATCAGGACCTCGGCCTGGTGCCAACACTGTCGACGATCGAGAATCTCGGCCTCGGTCTCGGCTATGAGACCGGGCCAGGCGGTCGAATCCGCTGGCGCGCTGAGGCCAAGGCCGCCCAGGACGCGCTGTTGCGGTTCGGTCTCGCCCCTGATGTCCGCCAGCCCGTCGCCACCCTGTCGGCCGCCGAGCGCGCGGCGGTGGCGATCGTGCGGGCGTTGAAGGGGTGGGACGATCTCGATGACCGTCGGGGGCTGTTGATCCTCGATGAGCCCACCGCCTCGCTCGATCGCGGTGAGGTTGACGCACTGTTCCGCGAGGTCCGCCGGGTGGTGGACCAGGGAGCCGGCGTGCTGTTCGTCAGCCATATGCTCGACGAGGTGCTCGGCCTCGCCGATCGGGTCACGGTGCTGCGCGATGGCCGCGTCGTCGCGGCGGGGGTGCCTGTCGGCGAACTCGATGAGGCCGAACTGATCCGCCTGATCGTCGGCCGTCCCGTCGACGATCTGTATCCGTCCACACCGGTGCGCACCGGCCGGGCGGTGCTCGAGGCCGAGATGGTCTTCGGCATCACCCTGCGCGGTGTCGGACTGAAGATCCACCGCGGTGAGGTGCTCGGTGTCGCCGGACTGGTGGGATCGGGTCGCGATGAACTCGCGGGTGCGCTGTTCGGGATGACACCGCGCTTCGCCGGCAAGGTGCTGGTGGACAAGACCAAGGTCTTCGTGTCACCGCGCGATTCGATCCGCGCCGGGATCGCGTTCGTCCCCGCAGATCGCAAGGCCCTCGGCCTCGATCCCGAGGAGCGTCTGGTCCGCCATGTGCCCCTGCCGCGCCTCGGAGGATTCCAGCGTCGCGGTGTGCTCGCCCAGCGTGCGCTGCGCGCCGATGTGGCGGGCTGGGTGGAGGACCTCGAGGTCCAGCCGCCGTTGCTCGATCGCCGGATGGAGAAGTTCTCCGGTGGCAACCAGCAGAAGGCGGTCTTGGCGCGCTGGCTGCGGACCGAACCCAAGGTGTTGTTGCTCGATGAGCCCACCCAGGGCGTCGATATCGGCGCCAAGGCGGCGATCTATCGCAAGATCGCCGAGGCGGCCGCCGAGGGGATGGCGGTCCTGGTGGCCTCATCAGATGCGGAGGAACTGGTGCATCTCTGCGATCGTGTGCTGGTGATGCGCGCCGGCATGATCACCAACGAACTCTTCGGTGAGTCGCTCACCGAGGAGCGTCTCGTCGCGGAGACGTTGCGAACGAGTTCGAACCGTCGCATGATGAAGACGGCGCGCGAGCCGGTCCGGGTCACGGTGATCCGCGATGACACCGACGCGCCGATGGTCGATATCGACGATGCGGTCGACGAGGTCGCGCCACCACCCGCTCCGGCGGTGCGCGGCGGCCGCTTCAGTGCCTGGGTGCGCCGCGCTGCGCAGCGCTTCGGCGCCGGCCGCGGAGGTGTGCAGCGATGAAGATCGATGAGCGCACCGGCGAGGTCAAAGGCCGTTTGGTGCTCGAGAAGAACAAACTCACCCGCCGCCACCGTGTCAAGTCCAAGCGCACTGAACGCTCCAAGCGCGTCGACAGCCGTTTCGACACCCGCCGGTCGCCGCTGAAGTGGAAGCAGTTCCATCCCCGCAATATCGGAGTGGTGTATCTGCTGGGCCTGATCTGGATCATCTTCTCGCTGTGGGTGCCCGACACCTGGTTCCAGTGGCTCACCCATCGCTCGGTGCTCAACCAGAACGCCATCTTGGTGGTGGTGGCACTCGGGTTGCTGATCCCTCTGTCCGCGGGGGTGTTCGATCTGTCGATCGCCGGGAGCATCTCAGCGGCATCGGTGATCGCCGGATGGGGCATGACCGAGGCCGGATGGTCGCCGGCGCTCGCGATCGCGCTCGCGTTGTTGTTCGGTCTCGCGGTCGGGGCGCTGAACGGATTCTTGGTGGTCAAGGTTCACATCGACAGTTTCATCGCCACACTCGGTATGTCGTCGGTGTTGGTGGCATTCGCGGTGTGGTTGTCCAATAACCGGTCCATCCTCGGCTTCCCCGACGGGTTCAAGGCGTTGACCTCGGGGTTCGCGTTCGGGGTGAACCGCACGGTGGTGATCGCATTGGTGATCGCGTTCGTGATGTGGTTCGTGCTCGAGCACACCGCGGCCGGCCGGTATCTGTTCGCCACCGGCGGGGCCCGCGAGGCGGCCCGGCTCGCCGGTGTGCAGACCGATCGCTACATCTTCGGCGCCCTGATGTGCTCGGCGGTGTTCGCTGCGCTCGGTGGGGTGCTGTTGGCTTCGCAGTTCGGCTCCACCCAGGCCCAGTCCGGCGCTCCATATCTGCTGCCGGCGTTCGCAGCGGCGTTCCTCGGCGCCACACAGTTCAAGCGGCGCTTCAACGTCTGGGGCACGGTGCTGGCGGTGTTCGTCCTGCAATCAGGTGTGAAGGGCCTGCAGCTCGCCGGGGTCGGCACCACCTGGATCGAGGGCCTGTTCTTCGGTGTCGCCCTCATCGTTGCGGTCGGGTTCTCGTCGTATCGCAAACGCGTCCACGGTGGCCAGCGCCGCTGGTGGCGCCGCGAGGAGAGCGGTCCGGACTATTTCCTGGGCCGACTCTTGGGCTGGGGTCGACCCAAGACCGAGGAATCTGCGTCCAATGCACAGCAGTGGTGGTATGACCCACAGGACCGGGAAGGACATCACCTGAAGCCATGAGTCGAAGCGTTGAACACGTGAGCGGTGCGCGATGAGCCTGGTCGGCGCCAAGGTGCTGCGCAAGGAGGATCCGCGCCTGTTGACCGGGATCGGCACCTTCGTCGATGACCTGGCCCCGCCGCGCTGTGCCTTCGCCTCGTTCGTCACCTCATCGGAGGCCCACGCCGAGATCGTCGCCATCGATATGCGCGCCGCGCTGGCGATGCCCGGTGTGCTCGGGGTGTGGACGGCCGCCGATTTCGTCGACTATCCGGATCTGCCCGGCGGTCTGCCCGATCTGGAACGGCCGGTGCTGGCGCGCAACCGGGTCCGCTTCGTCGGTGAACCGGTCGCGGTGGTGGTCGCCGAGGACCGCTATCTCGCCGCTGATGCCGTCGCCGCGGTCGAGGTCGAGTACCGGACCCTCGAGGCGGTCACCACCATCGAGGCCGCCACCGCGCCCGATGCGCCCGAATTGTTCGAACGCCACGGCTCCAATGTGGTCAACGTGGTGCCGATGATGGACGATCTCGAGCGCGAGATGCAGCGTTGTGATGATCGGGCGTCATTACATCTGGTCAACCAGCGCTGTGCGGCGGTCCCGATCGAGGCGCTCGCGTGTCTGGCCGACTGGGGTGTCGACGGCCTCACGCTGTGGGCCACGTTCCAAGCCCCACACCATCTGCGCAACTCCGTCGCGTCATGGCTCGATATCGCTCAGAGCCAGTGTCGGGTGATCGCGCCCGATGTCGGTGGCGGGTTCGGATCCAAGATCGTCTGGTACCCCGAACTGTTCTTGGCACCGCTGTTGTCCAAATGGACGCGTCGGCCGGTCAAGTTCGCGCAGACGCGCTCTGAGGCGATGATGCAGATGTCGCACGGCCGTGATCAGGTCCATGACATTGAGGTCGGCTTCGATCGCACCGGCCGGATTCGCGCCCTGCGACTGGTGATCTCACAGAACCTCGGCGCCTATCCCGACCCGACCGGTCTCGGCCTCGCGACGCTGACGTCATGGATGGCAGCGGGCTGCTATCGCATCGGCCATGTGTCGACGTCATATCGCAATGTGGTCACCAACACCACACCGGTGGCGGCCTATCGCGGTGCCGGCCGGCCCGAAGCGGCGTATTCGGTGGAACGAATCGTCGATGTGGTGGCCCGTCGCTGCGGTATCGACCCGGCCGAGGTCCGCAAGCGCAATTTCATCGGGCCCAGCCAGTTCCCGTACGAGACCCACAATGAGGCGGTCGTGTACGACTCGGGCGACTATCCGGCCGCGCTCGAAGAATGCCTCGGACTTCTCGGCTACGGCCAGCGCCGGATCGAACAGGCCGACCAGCGCAACGATCCCGATGCCCCCCTGATCGGCCTCGGTCTGTCGTGCTGGTTGGAGATCGCCGGGTTCGGACCGAACGGTTCACTCGAGGGCTTCGGTCATCTGGCGTCATGGGAGTCCGCGCAGGTGCGCATCCAGCCCGATGGCTCCGCCATCGTCTTCGCCGGCTCATCGCCCCACGGCCAGGGCCATGAGACGACCTTCGCCCAGATCGCGTCCGATGAGCTGGGCATCCCCTTCGACCGGATCCAGGTCCGCTTCGGCGACACCGCCACGGTGCTCCAGGGTGTCGGGACGATGGGATCGCGCGGGGTCCCCACCGGCGGCTCGGCGGTCAAGGTGGTCTCGGGGCGGGTGCTGGCACGCGCGAAGAAGATCGCCGCGCATCTCCTCGAGGCCTCCGAAGCGGACCTCGAGGTCAATGACAACGCCTTCAACGTCCGCGGGTCACCCGGCAAGAAGGTGTCCTGGGGTGATGTGGCATGGGCGTCGTATCAGCCGTTGCGCCTGCCCCCGGAGTTGGCGGCGGGATCGCTCGAGGAGCGGCTCTATCAGGAGTCGCCGAACTTCTCGTATCCGTCGGGTGCCTACGGCTGTGCGGTGTCCATTGACCCGAACACCGGTGAGGTCACGATCGATGCGATGGTGCTCGTCGATGATTGCGGGACGGTGATCAATCCGCTGCTCGCCGAAGGCCAAGTCCACGGCGGTGTCGCCCAGGGCATCGCCCAGGCGCTCTATGAGAGTGTCGTCTACAACGAACTCGGCCAGCCGGTGACCGCGAACCTGCTCGACTATCTGGTGCCGTCGGCACCGGATCTGCCCGGCTACACCGCTGGGCGGGTCACCACCTTGTGCCCGAACAATCCGCTCGGAGCGAAGGGCATCGGTGAATCGGGATCGGTGGGGGCACCCGCAGCGGTGGTGAATGCGATCCTCGATGCGCTCGCACCCTATGGCGTCGAGCATCTCGACATGCCGATCAGCCCGGAGAAGATCTGGCAGGCGATCCATGCCGCCGATCGGCGCGGGGTGCCCGAGATGAGCACCGAATCGTTGTCCGAATCCGATGCGGAGGTGGTCTCATGACCGCGACCCCACAGCGCCACGTCGAGATCGAGATGTCGATCAACGGTGTGCCGGCGCGCCATCGCGTCGATGTGCGCACACTGCTGGTGCACTACATCCGTGAATATGAACGCCTGACCGGCACCCATATCGGCTGCGATACGTCGAACTGCGGGGCGTGCACAGTGCTGGTCGACGGTGAGGCGGTCAAGAGCTGCACCGTGTTGGCGGTTCAGGTCGAGGGCCGTGAGATCACCACCATCGAAGGGGTGTCGGGGTCGTTCAACGGATTGAGCGCCGTCCAGGAGGGCTTCCGCCAATGTCATGGACTGCAGTGCGGGTATTGCACCCCGGGCATGGTGATGGCCGCGACCGGTCTGTTGGCAGTCGATCCCGATCCCGACGAGGCCACCATCCGTGCCAACCTCGAGGGCAATATCTGTCGCTGCACCGGCTATCAGATGATCGTCGAGTCGGTCCGCTGGGCTGCTGAGCACCCGGACTGAACGTGGCGCTCGGGCGTGATCAGTCGACCGGGTCGAACAGCACCGGATAGCGACCGAAGACTCGGCGCGTCGTCGAGGTGTCGAGGGTGGCCGGATCCTCGGGATCGGGCCGGGCGCCGGCTGCGAGCAGCACCCCGGCCATGACGGTCACCGACCCGAGCAGGTTGATGATGTCATCGCCTGCGTCGGGGACGTCCGCGATCCCACCTGCGAGTTCCTGGCCGAGACAGGCATGCACCCCATGGCCGAAGCTGAGACCCCACGGCGCCACCTCGTCGGGGATGGCGCGATGCGGGTCGAAGCGGTCGGCATCGTCACCGAACACCGACGGATCGCGATTGGCCGCCTCGAGGTCGATGGCGAGCAGTTCGCCGGCGGGCAGCACCCGGCCCGAACGCAACTGCACCTCATCATCGATATGGCGCAATGAGACCGGACTGGCCGGATGCAGACGCATCGACTCGTGCACGAAGCGGCGCCGCAGCACCTCATCGCCGATCAGCGCGTCACGGTCCTGCGGGTGATCCGCGATCCATTCGAAGACGTGATGCATGGCGTGCACCAGTTGGTTCGAGGTCGAATGTGATCCGACCCACGGGAAATAGGCGATCTCGCGTCGCACGACGTCCTCGGGGAGTTCGAGGCGGTCCTGGTTGCGCAGCAGCGTGGTCAGCACATCGCGCCCGAGCACCGAGTCATCGGCGTGTCCGGCGGCCACCGCTGCGACGGCTTCGGCGCGTCGGGTCAGCGACGGCACATAGAAGCGTTCGGTGAATTCGGCGAGCGCCGCGGCACCGGCGTCGATGATGGCGGCCTTGTCACCTGACGCATGCGCCACCGTCGAGGCCCGTGCCAGGTCGTCCATCAGCGCGTACAGCTCGTCGAGTTCGGCATCGCCGGCTCCGGTTCCGGGGGTCTCATGGCGGTCGATCCCGGCGACCTGCAGTGACAGTGTCAGCATCGTGCGCCGTGACAGCACCAGCAGATCACCGCGACCGACGGCGCGCGGCCCGGTGAGCACCCCGGCGATGATCTCGGGGATGATCGCGGATTCGTAGAACTCGAAGGTGTCGCGGCGGAACAGGCGGTTCTCGAGGCGTCGGCGGGCCAGATGGGCGTCACCATGGAGGTTGACGATGACCCCGTCCATGAGGGCGCGGCCCTCGTCGTAGAGGGCCTGGCGCAGGCCGCGTTGCCGGTAGGCGTCACGGGCCTCGACGTACGTCGTTAGTCGGATCACGACTACTCCTTCACAGTGCGGCCATTCGCCGATTAGGGTCGACGATATGGCTCAGGAACGCTCGATATTGGTGACTGGTGGGGCCCGTGGTCTCGGTGCGGCGATCGTCGCTGCCGCAGCCGATGCCGGCTACCGGGTGGCATCGATCGACACCGCAGGCTCCGATGGTGGTGCGGCAGATCCCGCGCTCGCAGTATCGCAGTTCTCGGCATCGGTCACCGATCCCGACGCGATCGAAGCCGTCCTCGATGCCTTCGGCACCCCCGATGTGGTGGTCAACAACGCCGGGATCGTCCGCTTCGGTCCCCTGCTCGATATCTCGCTCGATGACTGGAACGCGGTGCTGGAGGTCAATCTGACCGGTGCGCTGGTGGTGGCGCGCGCCGTGGCGCGGCGCTGGATTGAGGCCGGTGTTGCGGGTGCGATCGTCAACATCACCTCGATGAACGGTGTCGCAGCCGGCCCCAATGCCGGTGCCTACGGTTCGGCGAAGGCCGCGCTCGCGATGCTGACCTCGCAGATGGCACTCGAATGGGGGCCGTCTGGTATCCGGGTCAATGCGGTGGCACCGGGCCTGATCGATGCCGGGATGTCCGAACCGATCTACGCCGATGACGAGATCCGTGCGGCGCGCTCGTCCAAGGTGCCGCTGCGTCGCCTGGGATCCGCCGAGGAGGTCGCCGCTGCGGTGCTGTTCCTGGCATCGGCCGACGCCGCCTATATCAGCGGCCAGAATCTGGTGGTTGACGGTGGGGTGACCGGATCGATCATCGCGCATCTGCCCCGGCCGGCAGCCGTGGACACGGTCGGCATCGACGGAGGTGATCACTGATGGCCGAGGTGCTGTTGCTGACCGGTGGGCCCGATCATGCCCACGACTTCGACGCGCTCGCCACCGCGCTGGCATCGATCCTCGATGAGGACCATGAGACGACCACGGTCTGGGATCCCGATGCCGCGGCGGTGATCCTGGCCAGCCATCGGCCAGATGTCGTGGTCATCAACGCGCTGCGCTGGCAGATGACCGCCGAGCGTTATGCACCATGGCGTGACCGCTGGAGCTATCGCACCACCGAGGTGTTCCGCGAGCTGATGGCCGGCTTCGTCGCCGACGGTGGCGGTCTGTTCGCCAACCACACCGCCTCGATCTGCTTCGACGACTGGGCCGGATGGGGCGACATCGTCGGCGGGTCATGGAACTGGGAGCGCTCCTGGCATCCCGAACCCGCCGCGGTGAAGGCGCGACTATCGGGTGACCATCCGGTGACCGAGGGTCTCGGTGAGTCCTTCGAGATCGTCGATGAGGTCTATGGCGATCTGGATCTGCGGCCCGGGATCGAGGTGCTCGCCACCGCAGCGCGCGACGAGGCCGATGAACCCCAGCCGGTGGTGTGGGCGCACCACTACGGCGAGGGCCGTGTCGTCTACGACGGATTCGGCCACGATTCGGCATCGTTGCTCGCGGACGGCCACAGTGATCTGATCCGGCGCGCCGTGCGCTGGGTGGCCAGGGAGATCTGATGCGACCAGTCGAGGCGATGTCGGTGTTGGTGACCGGGGGCGGCAGTGGCCTCGGTGAGGGGATCGCGCGCCATCTGTGCGGCCTCGGTGCCCGCGTCACGATCTCTGGTCGGCGCGCCGAACCGCTGCACGCCGTCGCCGAATCGATCGGCGAGTCGGCCTGCGCGGTGGTCGGCGATGTCACCGATGCCGCGGACCGTGCCGCGATGGTGGAGGCCGCCGTCGCCCATGGCGGTGGTCGACTCGATGTGCTGGTCAACAACGCCGGCAATATGTACCGCGGGCCGTTGGCCGACCTCGAGGCCGAGCAGTTGCATGCGGTGTTCGACTCCAATGTGATCGGCCCGATGCTGTTGACCCAAGCCGCCCTCGAGCATCTGCGCGCCAGTCGCGGTGCGGTGATCTTCATGGGTTCGGTGCACTCCCAGCGCGCCTTCCCGGGGGCATCGCCCTATGCCGCCACCAAGGGTGCGGTCGAGACGCTCACGGGGGTGCTGGCGGCTGAACTCGGCCCCGATCAGGTGCGGGTCTCATGTGTGCGGCCCGGTGGGGTGTTCACAGAGATCAACCAGCGTGCCGGACTGTTCGATGAAGAGACCGCCCGAGCGCGCCTCGAATCGCTCGCCCCCGCCCATGCCCTCGGCCGGATCGGCACCGTCACCGAGATCGCCGAGGCGGTCGAGTACCTGATCCGCGCCGAGTGGACCACCGGGTCGATCCTGACCGTCGATGGCGGCCTCGGCCTCGGTGTCACCAATGCCTGATCACGGCCCGGGGCCGCGGCGCGTGTGAACCGCCGGGCCCATCGGTCACTACCATCGTGGCGAGAGGGGGCGATATGAGCACTGACACCGAACCCGAGATCATCACCATCACGACCTTCGACGAGGCCCGCGAGGCCTACCGCCAGAAGGATCTGCGCCAAGCGCTCTACGACGCCGGCGAGGTGGTGATGGCCGATGTGCTCGTCAACCTGCACGGTGCCGACCACCGTGACCGCCGCCGGCTCGAGAACCGCCTGTTCCGCCGCGATACCTTCGAGCTGTACGAGCACCATCTGTTCCCGCCGATCATCGAGGCCACCTATGCGCCGTCGGTGGCGGCCGGTCGCGCCGAACTCGTCGACTTGGGCCATCAACTGATGATGAACCTCGCCGCGCTGACCGCCGGAGTCGATCGTCCCGAGGGCACGCCTGAGGAGACGCTGCGACTGTACGACTATCTGATGCGCTTCATCGAGGGTGCCACCCTCGCGCATTACACAGGTGACCGTGACGCCAAACGCGATGAGATCGCCGCCAAGCTGCACGAGTTCGATACCGAGTTCGTCACCCCGTCGATGGCGAACCGTCAGCAGATCCTCGATGCCGGTGAGGAACCACCGCGCGATGTGTTGAGCGTGCTGCTCGCCAACCAGGACGATCTGCACCTGCCCCATGAGACCATCGTGCGCGAGGTCGCGTTCTATCTCCTCGCCGGCGCCCACACCTCTGCCACCGCGTTCACCCGTGTCGCACACCATCTGTTCACCTGGCTGGCCGAACATCCCGACGATCAGGACACGGTGCTGAACGACCGGCGCTTCGT
>SKFX01000028.1 GCA_007117775.1 Ilumatobacteraceae bacterium | reverse complement strand
CCGACGTTCGCAGCCCAGCCGCGCTGGTTCCGATGGGCTGCACCATTCGTGCTGATCGATCAGGTCTTCGCGCTGGTGGCGACGCGCACCCACCTGCATCCGACCGAATTCCGCCGGTACTACCTGGTGATCGGAGTGTTCTTCTACACGACCTGGGCGATGTTCGTGACCACCGGGATGATCATCGGTCCGGTGATTCCGGCGTCATGGCGACTTGATTCGGCGCCGGCGGTGATGTTCGTCGGCCTCGTCGTGGTCAGCCTGACCCGTCGACCAGCAGTGGTGGCTGCGGTGGTGGCCGCGGTGGTGGCATTACTGAGTGCTGGACTGCGCGACCGCCTCGGGATCCTCGTCGGCGCCGTTGCCGGGATGGTCGCTGGGGCAATCGCCGAGGCGCGCGCCGAGCGGCGGGCAGCGGTGAGATCGGGTGCCGATCCGGTCGGGGGTGCCCAATGAGCGTGTTGACGGCGATTGCGATCGTGGTGGTGGTGGCCGTCGGCACCTATCTGATGCGTGCTGTGCCGCTGTTGGTGCTCGCCGATCGCGAACTGCCGGTGGGGGTCGAGCGGGCGCTGCGCAATGTCGGCCCGGCGGTGCTGTCGGCGTTGGTGGTGGTGACCGTCGCATCATCACCCGATGGCGTCAGCATCGATCCGATCGAGGTGTCGGCGCTGCTGGTGGCAGGCATCGTGGCGTGGTGGCGCAAGAACCTGATCTGGTCGCTGATCGCCGGCATGGTCGCGTTGTGGATCGCTGCGGCACTGTTCGGCTGACACCGCGTCGGTGAGCGAGTGGTTGGCCGTTCGGCCATGCGTCACAACGTGAGCGGATGTAGGTTCGTGCCATGGGAACCGATTCAGTGCCGGCCGGGCTCGGCCCGGACACCGTATCCACGATCGAAGAGTTGCGCGCTGCCGGATGGGTATCGCGGTCGGTGAAAGATGAGATCCGCGCCAATGCCATCTCCTGTATCGCCGATGGTCGTCAGCTCTTCGAGGGGGTGCTCGGCTATGAGGATACCGTCATGCCGCAACTCGAGAATGCGTTGATCGCCGGCCATGACGTGATCTTCCTGGGTGAGCGCGGCCAGGCCAAGACCCGAATGATCCGCTCGCTCACCAATCTGCTCGATGAGTGGATGCCGATCATCGCCGGCAGCGAGATCAACGACGACCCGTATCATCCGGTCTCTCGCTATGCGCTCGATCTCGTGGCCGAACACGGTGAGCAGACTGCGATCACCTGGGTGCATCGTGACCAGCGTTTCGGGGAGAAACTCGCCACCCCCGACACCTCGATCGCCGACCTCATCGGTGAGGTGGACCCGATCAAGGTGGCTGAGGGTCGCTATCTGTCCGATGAGCTGACGCTCCACTACGGGCTGGTGCCGCGCACCAACCGCGGCATTTTCGCGATCAATGAGCTGCCCGATCTGGCTGAGCGGATCCAAGTGGGGCTGTTGAACATCTTGGAAGAACGCGATGTGCAGATCCGTGGCTACCGGGTGCGGCTTCCACTCGACGTGCTGTTGGTGGCATCGGCCAATCCGGAGGACTACACCAACCGCGGTCGGATCATCACCCCGCTCAAGGACCGTTTCGGCAGCCAGATCCGCACCCATTATCCCCTCGAGGTGGACCTCGAGTACCGGATCATGCTGCAAGAGGCCCGCTCGCTCGATCTCGTCGATGCGGCCGGCGACCGGGCCGAGGTCTCGGTTCCCGATTACCTCGGTGAGGTGGTGGCCACCTTCAGCCAGCTGGCACGGGCCTCATCGCAGGTCAATCAGCGATCAGGAGTCAGCGTGCGACTCAGCGTGTCCAATTACGAGGCGTTGGCAGCCAATGCGCTGCGGCGTGGCCTGCGCCACGGTGAACGAGCTGCGGTGGCCCGAGTCGATGATCTCGACGCATTGGCGGCCAGTTCAATCGGCAAGATCGAGATCGAGTCGCTCGACGAGGGTCGCGATGGGGCGGTGTTCGACCATCTGGTGAAGTCCGCGGTGCTGACGGTGTTCAAGGACCGTCTGTCCCCGGCAGAGACCGCCGATGTGGTGACCAGTTTCGAGGATGGGGTCGTGGCCCAGACCGGTGGCGATCTCGCGAGCGCAGAACTCGCCGGCCTCCTCGAGCAGGTGCCGGCGTTGCGTGAACCGGTGCGAGGCCTGACCGGAGATGACGAGAGCCCAGCGGCGGTCGCTGCCGCGGTGGAGTTCATCTTGGAGGGCCTGCACTTGTCCAAGCGCCTCAACAAGGACGTGGCGGCAACCACCGCCACGTATCGCGGGCGTTCCTGAGTCGCTCACAGCGATCTGGTCAACGGGATGGCTCGCCGGGTTGAGCCAGCAGGTCCAATGCCTCAGATCGTGGGTGGCGTCGCTCAGATGAAGGGACTGCGCGTCCACAACTCGCCGGTGTCATGGGGACCGGTCTGCGCGGGGGTTCCACTCAAGCTGACGACCTCGATCGGTCCCGGGAAGCCACGGAGTTCGACCTCGCCGCGCGGCGTCGCCGTGATCCCCTCGGGCAGCGTGTCGAGATGCATCGCCGGCATCAGCACGTCGCGGTCCTCGGCGTGATCACACAGGCGCGCCGCCATGTTGACGGCGGACCCGACGTAGTCGTCGCCCTCGAATAACAAGGCCTCGCCGGTGGCGATGCCGGTGCGGAGCTTGAGCGGCGCGCAGACCGCGAATTCACGCTGTTCGAGCTCGAGGGCGAAGCTGATGGCGTTGTTCTGATCCACCGACACCGCCATACAGCCGTCACCGAGCCATTTCGCGATCCGAACACCACGTGCCGACGCCACCTCTCGAACAATGGAGCGGAACGCCCCCAGCACTCGTGCTGAGGCATCGTCGCCGAACGCCG
The DNA here is from genome assembly GCA_007117775.1 of Ilumatobacteraceae bacterium. Lineage (GTDB taxonomy): Bacteria > Actinomycetota > Acidimicrobiia > Acidimicrobiales > Ilumatobacteraceae > CSBr16-110. Next base: position 3,497 of record SKFX01000028.1, on the reverse strand, counting down.
CGGTGTAATTGGTGAACCCCGACAGGTCCAGAAACACGAACGTTCGGGGAACTCGCATGGGCCCAGTCTATGGGACCGCCCGGCCATGCGCCCAGCATCAGGTCGCGGTAGCGTTCCGCTATGGCGCCCCGCTTCACCTACAGCCGTTGGGACGGTACCCAGCGGGGCTTCGACCTCGATGCCGGGGTGGTCTTCGAAGAGCTGACCGACGAGCTGCTCTACCACGGCGATGTGAATGCGGCGCTGCGCAAGATGATGCAACAGGGCCTGGCGGATCGTGATGGTGAACGCATCGCAGGTCTTCGCGAGATCATGGAGCGGCTGCGCGCCGAGCGCCAGGAGCGCCTCGATCGGTTCGACCTCGGCGGTGTGTACTCCGAGGTCGCGCGCGAACTCGAGGACATCATCGATGAGGAACGCCACGCCATCGACAACGCGATCAATGCCGCCGAGGCGAGCGGTGATGAGCGGCGTGCCACAGCCGCGCGCCAGAGTGGGACCGAGCGCAATCTGCATCTCGATCTGCTGCCCCACGACTTGGCCGGCAAGGTGGCCGGTCTGCAATCCCATGACTTCGAATCCGCCGAGGCTGCCCGGCGGCTCGAGCAGATGCTGGATCGTCTGCGCGACCAGCTGACCAACCAGATGTTCTCCCAGATGAGCGAGGCCATGTCGCAGATGACGGCGGCTGATCTCAGCCGGACCAAGGACATGATGGCTGCGCTCAATGAAATGCTCGATCGCCGGTCGCGCGGTGAAGATCCAGGGTTCGATGACTTCATGGCCGAGTTCGGCGACTTCTTCCCCGAAGGCCCCGCCACCCTCGATGAGCTGCTCGAGCAGATGGCGCGTCAGATGGCGGCGATGCAGGCGATGTTGAACTCGATGACTCCTGAACAGCGCGCTCAGCTCCAGCAGCTGTCGGACCAGTTGCTCGACGATATGGATCTTCGTTGGCAGATGGACCAGCTCGGGGCACATCTCCAAGAGATGTTCCCGCAGATGGGGTGGGACCAGTCCTATGACTATCAGGGGTCGGATCCACTCGGTCTCGCAGACGCGATGGGGGAGATGGCCGAGATGGGTGCTCTCGACGAGCTCGAGCATCTGCTCCGCAATGCCAGCAGTCCTGCGGCGCTCGCCGAAGCCGATCTGGATCGTGTGCGCGACCTGCTCGGCGACGACACCGCCCGATCGCTGGAGCGCCTGGCGGAGTTGACCGAGATGCTTCGAGACGCCGGTCTCATCGATCAGGTTGAGGGGCGTCTGGAACTGACCCCGAAGGGCCTGCGGGCGATCGGGTCCAATGCGCTGCGGGACCTGTTCGCCAGATTGTCCAAAGATGCCGTCGGCCAGCATCCCACGACACGCCTCGGCTACGGCCATGAGCGCACCTTCGATACCAAGGCCTATGAATACGGTGATCCGTTCCAGCTGGATCTGCAGCGAACGATCCGCAATGCGATCGGCCGTCACGGGCCGGGGACGCCGGTACAGCTCGATCCCGATGATTTCGAGATCGAACGCACCGAACATTTGACGCGTACCTCGACGGTGCTGATGCTGGATCTGTCGCTGTCGATGCCGATGCGTGACAACTTCCTGCCGGCCAAGAAGGTGGCCATGGCACTGCACTCGCTCATCACCTCGCAGTATCCGCGCGACTACCTCGGCATGGTCGGGTTCTCAGAGACCGCCCGTGTCCTGACCGCAGCGCAGCTGCCCGAGGTCTCCTGGGACTTCGTCTATGGCACCAACATGCAACACGGGTTCATGTTGGCGCGCCAGCTCCTCGCCCGCCAGACCGGCACCCGTCAGATCATCATGATCACCGACGGGGAACCGACAGCGCATCTGACCCCATCGGGTGATGTCTACTTCAACTACCCACCGGTGCGAGAGACCGTCGAGTCCACCTTGCGCGAGGTGATGCGCTGCACCGCTGAGGGCATCCGCATCAACACCTTCATGCTGGAGCCGGACTCAGGCCTGCGCCATTTCATCGAGCAGTTGACCACGATCAATCGTGGGCGGGCGTTCTTCACATCGCCCGACAATCTCGGTGATTACGTCCTCGTGGACTTCCTCGAGCAGCGTCGACAAGCGTTCCGTCGAGCTGGCTGAGCTGGGCCCGCACTGATTGTCATATCACCCCTGCTCAGGGATCTGGACAATCCGCCCTTGCATTGGGATGGTGTGGTATGCCAGAATTACACTGGTGAAATTACAGGGACGTCGTGCGTGCGGCGGCTCCGCCCGGAGCCCACGATTTCCATGACAACCTCACGAGAACGACCACACCCGATCACCGCGAACCGCGATCCGAATAGAGGCAGGAATGAACGAGACCAGCACGCATGACCAGGCACTCATCGAGCATGTGCTCGATGAGAACTGGCAGGATCAGGCCAACTGCCTCGGAGTGGATCCAGATCTGTTCTTCCCCGAGCGGGGTGCTTCCACCCGTGAGGCCAAAGAGGTCTGTCGGGGATGCACCGTGCGGCTCGAATGCCTCGAGTTCGCATTGCAGAACGGCGAGAAGTTCGGCATCTGGGGCGGGCTGTCAGAACGCGAACGGCGTCGTATCCGCCGCCAACGCGTTCAGGCGGCTCGAGAGACGCTCGGCGCCTGAGCCGGTTCAGTCGCTGACCGCAGCCGCTTCGAGGCGGCGACGCTTCAAGATGCGTCGGCGCTCGCGCTCGCTGCATCCACCCCACACACCATGCTCGATGCGTTCGGTGAGGGCGTACTCCAGACAGGTGTCGATGACCGGGCAGCCCTTGCAGATCTTTCGGGCGCGATCCACCCCGACGCCATCACTTGGGAAGAACGTTGCCGGCGGATACAGCCGGCAGTTGCCCTCGCCCATCCAGCCGGTCGGGCTCTCGGGATCAGAGGCCATGGTGCTGACCGGCTGATCGCTCTGATCTTCGGAGTCATGGCCAGTGGCGGTCCGGGCTGTGTCGTGTTGGGGGTTGTAGTTCATCTCGTTCTCCTCGACTGGCATTGACGTCGGTGGGTGCGATTTGGTTCCCATGATCTCGAGCATTGATCTCATCGCTTGACCTCATCGCTTGACCTCAGTGCGTCTTATGGGCTGGAGGCGCCGAGCGACGCGTAACGTAAATGTAACATACTCGCCCTATCAAACGTCGAATGCTCCGAACGATCAGGCGCGCTCACCGTCGGCGATGGAGGCCCAATCGTGTCGCGAACATCAATGTTCATCTGCTTTTCGCTGCTGGTCGAGCCGTCGGGCTGGCCTCGTCCGGCGGTCCTGGAACCGTTCCGGCCCGGGTGACGATTGTCGTCATCTGTTCGTCATCTGTTGGGATCAGCCCGCACGGCATCGCATCGCGTTCGTCTCGAGTGGGCCGCTGCGCACACGGGTAGGCTCGTGGCCATGAGCGAACTCGTCGACGACACCCCGCGGGCGCATGCTCGCATCGTCTATCTCGGCCCGGTGGCGCCGCATTGGGACGTGCTCGGGGAATGGG
>SKFX01000178.1 GCA_007117775.1 Ilumatobacteraceae bacterium | reverse complement strand
CCGGCCACTGAGGCGAAGCGGTCGCTTGGGCGCGGCGTGGCCAGAGCGATCTCATCGAGCATCGGAATCTGCGGTGTATCGGAGATTTCGGGCCCGAGGTGATCGGGCGCGCCGAGCGAGTCGAGGAGATACGGCCAGAGGTGGTTCGGGCGTACCAGCCGGAACCGCTCATGCTCCAGATCGTTGCGCACCACGACCGTCTCGATGCCGAACAGTCGGGCGATCGCACCGATGGTGTCGGGTTCGGCCACCCCTTCGTGCAACCGGCGATCGAAGGCGCCGAGGAGATCCACGGTGGCCTGTCCACCCTGGGGGACCAGTGCCCGCTGCAGTGTCGGTCGCTCGATGAGTCCCGGCAGGATCGGGTCGATCGTGCCGCCCCAGCGGTGGGCGGCGAAATCGGCGCCTGGTAGCTCCCACACTCGACCGTCGGGCCCGTCGGGACGGTCGAGCCATGCGGCCAGATCGGTCTGATCTGCAGGCAGTTGCGATGGTCGCAGAATCGATTCGGTGAGGGCATTGCCGCTGAACCAGGGCACGAGTTGCACGATGAGCGCCGCTGAGATCACCACTGGGGCCAGTGGTGCCAGTCGAGGCCGCCCGGACCTGTTGACCACCGCGATGGCGCGAGTCGTGAACGCTGCAAGGCCGATGGCGAGCGCCAAGATGACCAGTGGAGCGGCGCGCGGTGTGGATCGCAGCGCCAGACCGGCGGTGGTATCGGTCGCGAAGCGTTCGAAGAGACGACCATAGACGCTGGAACCCCCCAGCGGCGCAGCGCCGACAGCGATGGTAAGACCGACCACCAACAGCGCAATGGCTCGTCGCCGGCCTGACGCGGCCAGCGAAAGGCCGATCAGTGCGAGTCCGACGAGGATCGACCCGAGCGCGATCATCCACGGTTCGGTGTACACCTCGGTCGCCTCCACCCAGGGGCTGAGACGGTCCCCGCCGTAGGCGAGCCAGTATCCGAGGCCGCGCATGATCTCTGGTGGTGTGCTGGCCTCAGCAACGGTTTGGTACGTTTCGGTGAAGCGCAGGATCGGCAGGCCGTAGTTGCCTTGGATGCGCAGTGCCAGCACCCACCAGGCCGATACACCGGCCGTCAGGGCGAGCGTACGAGCCGCACCGGTCACGACCGGACGCAGACGATGTCGGCCACCGAGGAGCTCGACGAGGATCCAGATCACCGGGCCGAGGCCCACCAGCAACAGCGATGTGGCGTTCACACTGCCGATCACGGCGACGACGAGCGCGAACCGCGCCGGTGCCCGCCACGACGGTGAGCGCACTGCGGCGCTTGCGAGCAGGATCAGCCACGGTAGTGCCGCCCATGGCAGCAGGATCACCGACAGACGAGCGAGATATGACAGCAGATAGGGGCTGAACCCGTAGGCCAGCGCCATCACGAACGCCGCGGCCGCTCCATAGCCGAGGTATCGGGCCATGCGGAAGGCCCCGGCTGCGGCGGCGAACACGATCGAGCCCCAGAGGAGGCGCTGGACGAGCCAGTCCGGAATCGCAGCCGCGTCGGCGAGCCAGTACAGCGGCCCCAGTGGGAACAGATAGCCGATGTTCTGGTGTGTGACGGTGCCGGCCCCGACCAGAGGGTCCCAGATCGACCACGCCCGACCGAGCAGGGCGCCGGGATCGAGGGTCAGATAGACCTTGGTATCAGCCGAGATCATCTTGGGTCGCGACAACAGGATCGGCAGATACGCCAACGCTGCCAGGGTCGCCATGAGCCATCGATCCCGGTGCCGTCGCATAACGCCCGGCAGGTCTGTGAACGGGTCAGTCGCCATCATCGTTCCCAGATGAGAGGTGCCGGGTCTCAGTGGTATCGGTGGCGAACAGCGTCGCACCGGCCAGCACGACGACGGCGAAGAGCGCCAGGGGGTGAACGATGGAGAACTCCGTTGGCCAGGCGAGATCCGGTGGTGGCAGCTCGATCCGGTTGGACACGGCGATCCACAGCGCGACCGCAGTGATGAGAGCGGTGGCGAACCACTCGAGAGCACGGTCGCGCACGTAGACGAGCAGACCAGCGGCGACGCCGATCACCCCCCAGAGCGGACCGATGGTGAGTGCGCTGATCACCGAGATGGCAGCGATCGTTGCCACCGGACGCCCCGGTCTCTGCGACGGCACTGACCGTCTCGGTGTCCAGGTCGCGGGGGTGCTGGAGGAGGCACGACCGGAGCGCACGATGATGGTCAGGCTGATCACGAGGCCGACTGCGGTGATCACCCAGGCGAGATCGAGCCAGCGCTGCAGGGTGAAGTCCAACTCCACGGTCGCGGCACCGTTGTCAAGGACCGTTCCGTCGAGGTACCACGCGTTGAGGCCACCACTGACGCTGACCGGGTCGCCGAGGACGCCCCCGTCGATCGAAGCTCGCCACCCTGGGTTATGGCCGTGTCCGTGGATCAGCCAGCACCCATCGTCGCATCCTGTGACATCGATCAGCGTTCTGGTCGGATTCAGCGGTGTGGTGATCACGGTCCCGTGGGCCTCGGAGGAGGCGGACGGGCGCATCGCGGGAGCGGAGTCCGAGATCACGACCCGGTCGACGCGAAGGGCTCCGGGTGCATGGCCGATCAGCAGGTTGTCCGCGGCATCGAGTGCGATGGTCTCGACACATGGGGTCGCAGTGACCGAGACATCTGCAGGCCCACTGCCGAGCTCCACTGTGTTGAGGGTGAGCGGCACCGGTTCGCCATTGATGGTGAGCAGATCATCGCGGCATGCACTCGAGGTCTCAGCTGGAATCTCGAGCACCTCGGATCCGGTCACAATCTCGGAGATGGCCACCGGTAGCACCACCTCAGCGCCGCTGCGATACTCGAGGGCCATCGTTGGAACGATCTCGGTAATCTCGACGCGCACCGGTCCCGGCCCGATCGGCTCGTCGAGCGTGATCATCGACGTGGTCGCCTCGATGGCGCGCGTCGTGGCGCCGGCGGTATCGCTGATGCGGATCTCAGAGATTTCTGAGAAGTCCCCGGCGGGTTGGGTGATCGTGATGGTGTCGGTCGCCGTGTCCAGTTCGAAGTCGATCCACAACTCACCGGCCGGCGCGAACGGTGACACCCAGGCCGTCGTCGGATCCGAGTCGAATGCAGCGTTCGCCGTGGTGTTCAACGCGCCGCGCAGTCGCTGTGAGGAGACAGCCCGACCACCGGTGAGGCGGATCAACTCCTCATCAGATGACCTCGGATCGATTCCGATATCGACGCTGATCGCCGCCCGGCCCGCCGATTCGGTGTCGAAGCGCCGGATGAGACGGCGCTCAGGATCGGCTCGTTCCCGGTTCATCGGGTCGCTGCGAAGCCGGGTCAGGACCACTGTGGTGTCGAGCGGTGCCGATACGGTGTCGAACCAGTCATGCTCTGCGAGTTCCACGACTTCGATCGTCGGAGCTGCGCCGAAATCGATCCGGCTCAAGCCGACGGCGCTGGTGCGAGCCGAAACGTCGAATGTCTCGGGATCGCGTTCGGCAACCGCCGAGATACCGATATCGATCATGGTCGCGAGACCGAACTCCTCGGGCAGGGCGACCCGCTGGCCCGAGGTGCTCAATGAATCCTCGTTCAGCTCGACGGTGATCGGCGTGCCGGTATCAGCGGAGATAGTGACCTCGGTGATCATGCGGGAACTATCGCTCACCTGTTGGATCACGATCTGGCTCGGTGGTTCGTCGCCGAGCGTGTTGAGACCGTCGTCGATGAACAGCCGCAGGCGTTGGCCGATCGGAGCCGAGGAGATCATCCACGCGGTGTTCTTGTCGCCGTCGATCGCCATCGCCGGTCGATACTCAGGTTGATAGCTGAACGGTGGCCCGTAGTCGGTGGCCGTGGCACGAACCTGGCCGTCCTGCTCGGCAGTCACCTCAGCAGCGTTCCCGGTGTCGAGGCGGGCATCGCCGGGCCGGCTCCTGATGGGCGAGAGTCGTGGATCGGCAGATTCGGTCGCCCCGGTGGTGTCCTGAGAGCTGCGCCAGTGGCGCGGTCGTGATCGGTTCGAGTCGGTGATGAGCAGTCGTTGCAGCACCATGTTCTCGGGAAGGTCCTCAGGGTCGGTGAGGATGGTCTCTGAGCCGTCGATGAGTCCGGCGGCGGCAAGATCGATCAGGCCGTCACCTGAGCCGACCATCGCAATCGTCTCTGTCGCGATACGCACGATCCCGAGCGGTTCGTCGATGACCAGCACCTCAACGTCGGGGACCGCCGCGCCGATGCGGTGATCTGAGATCGATCGTTCGTCGATGCGCGGTGGGTCGGCACGGTTCACGATCGTGGCGGTCGAGGTCCAGTCCTGTGAGATGCCCTTCGCCGCTGCGAGATCGTCACGCAGCGGCTCGGGTGGAGCGGAGCGGTATCGCTCATGGGCGACGTCATTGGTGACCCAGATCGAATCGACGCCGAGGAGCCGTGCGACCGCTGGCATCGATTCCGCGTCGAGGGTGTGGTCTTGGATCCGGTCATCGAGGGCATAGATCAGATCCATGACCTCTGGACTGCCCAGTGGGAGCAGATCGCGTCCGATGAGGGGACGTTCGAGCATCCAGGTGAGGGGTTGGTCGTTGGTGTGGCCCCAGCGAAAAGTGCCGAACTCAGTGCCGGGGATCTGGAGCACCCGGTGGTCGCCGGGGCGGGCGTTGAGATGCTCAGCAGCGTCAACCCATGATGGCGGTGGATCTCGGCGTTGGAGATTCGGGTCCACGAATCCCCCCGTCCACCATGCGGGCAGGTTGAGGATCACGAGCCCGATGAAGAGGCCACCGATCACCAGGGGCCGCTTTGGGGTCGCGGGTGCAGCGGTCGTCGTGCTCGGGGCGATGGGCCCGGTGGTCGCGGGTCGTGTCGTTGCCAGTGCGATCCGCGCCGCGAGCGCGAGTGCCAGTCCGAGTACCACCATTGGAACCGCTCGGGTACTCGATCGCAGGGCGACTGCGATCGCGGACTCGGACTCCGGCCCGACCAAGAGCGACATCACGGGGGCCGGGTCTTCGATCGGGTGGACACCGACGGCGAGGATGACCCCGGCCGCGATGAGCAGTGCAGCGAAGCGGCGGTGCACCCAACTGACAGTGGCCAACGCGGCGAATCCGGCGACGACGAAGGCGAAGTTGAGTGCGATGATCGATGTCCGGCCGAGGTGGGGCAACGAGGCCTCGGTGGTGGCGCTGAACACATCACGGACGTAGAACAGCCAGTATCCGAGGCCTCTCAGGACCTCGGGGGCGGTCGAGGTTGTCGAGACATCGGTGAGGGTCTCGGAGAACGCGAGGACATTCGCTCCGGCTGACCGTTGGATCAACAGCATCGCCAGCCACCAGGCTGAGACCGCTCCGGACAAGACGGCGATTCGGCCAGCGACTGCGACCGCAGCCCGTCGGGCCAGCAGGCCGATCGAGGTGGCGTGGATCAGCCACAGGATCGGAGCCGGTGCGATCATCAGGATGGCTGTGGCGTTCACACCTGCGACGGTCACGATGACGAGCGCGAGCAGTGCCGGTTCACGCCAGCGTCGTGTCTGGCTCGCCATCACCGTCAATCCCACGATCCATCCGAGACCTGCCCACGGCAGGAGCATCACCGAGGTGCGCGAGACGTAGGCGAGCACATATGGGCTCAGCTCGTACATGACGCCCGCGCAGGCTGCTGCGGTCCACGACAGACCCAGGCGGCGGGCACAGAACACGACACCGGTTCCCGCTGCGATCAGCAGGCCTGCGATCCAGAGTCGGTGCACCACCCATGTGCTGAGTCCGAACTGCTCTCCCAACCAGAACCAGGGCCCGGCGGGCCAGACGAAGCCGATCTGCTGATGGGGGACCGCTCCGGCGAACAGTTGGGGGTCGTATGCCCAACGGGCAGCCGAGATCAGACTGCCAGGATCCAGATACAGACCGAGCTTGCTGTCAGAGGGGATGAGTCCGGGCGCAGCGCTGAACGCCGGGATGATGGCCAGGGCGGCGATGAGCGCGATCGTGAGCACACGCGGATCGGTCAAGCGCGAACGCACCATCGGGGTCACGGAATCGCACCATAGACCCCATACAGTGCGGTCAGGGCTGCAAGGCCGGCTCCACCACCGACGAGCAGCAGTTCCCAGGCGATTCGGCTCTGGCGCGGGAGCAGCGCTGCGACGGGAATCACGAGGGGAAAGGCCCCGAGCACGAAGCGGGGTCGAGCGGTCACGGTCTCTGGCAGCAGCATCAAGGCGATGATGATCGCGCTGTAGGCGAGGAGCGGTGCGGGCAATCGGAAGCGCCATGCGTACCAGGCGAGGGCCACCACCGTGATCACACTGACCGTGGTGATCAACTCCGTCGGAGATGACAGTGGGCTCGTGAGTGTGCCCCAGATGTCTTGG
>SKFX01000014.1 GCA_007117775.1 Ilumatobacteraceae bacterium | reverse complement strand
TGGCCCTCATGGTCACAGGCGCCGTCCTCATGTGGTTCGCCGAAATCCCCGAGGGTGATCGGGCCGTCGACAGCCGAGACGATCTCTGACAAACGGATCTCCGAGGGTGGCTTGGCCAGGATGTATCCGCCGCCCACCCCGCGTTTGGATCGCACGAGCCCGGCCCCCTTGAGGGCGAGGAGAATCTGTTCGAGATAGGGCTGGGGCAGTGCCGTCCGCTCGGCGATATCGCGCACCGACACCGGGATAGCAGGGTCATCGCGCAATGCCAACGACAGCAGTGCTCGGCAGGCATAGTCTCCGCGGGTCGACACTCGCACGCACCTACACTAGGGGTTGTGCGGTGCCCAACACGTGGTGAGAATCACCTCGATGCTCGACTGGCGATCCGAGTCAGGCCGGCGCGGGTCGGGAGTGATCGCTGAGATGGCTGACCCTGAGCCGTTCATTCCCGACTATGCCGCCGGGAATATCCGCGGTCTGATCCCGGCGCTGCTCGGGCCCTCTGGGACCGCAGACCTCCCCGATTGGATACCAGCGGTCGTACGCGGGTGCACCCAGGTGGTGGTGCTGGTCCTCGACGGCCTCGGCTGGGACCAGCTCGAGCAACGTCGCGATATCGCTCCGACGTTATCGCAGATGCAGGGCGGGCCGATCACCTCGGTGGTGCCGACAACGACGGCCACCGCATTGACGTCGATCACCACCGGGTTGACCCCTGCCGAGCATGGCCTGATCGGATACCGCATGGCGGTCGGTGCTGAGGTGCTCAACGTGTTGCGATGGAGCGTCGGAAACGACGATCGTCGACGAACTCTGCGACCGGCAGACCTGCAACCCACACCGGCATTCCTCGGTCACGATGTGCCGGTGGTCTCGCCCCGCCATCTGGAGACGTCCGCATTCACCGAGGCCCACCTCGGCGGCGCACGGCCTGAGGGGTGGCGCGCTGCGTCATCGATCGCTCCTCGAGTGGCCGAACTCGTGCGCGATGGGGATCGTCTGGTCTACGCGTACTACAGCGGTGTGGACACGATCGCTCATGAGCAGGGCTTCGGTGCCTACTACGACGCGGAATTGGCCGCCGCCGATGACCTGGTGCGCCAGATCCTCGATGTCCTGCCGAGCGGCTCGGCACTGGTGGTGACCGCTGACCACGGCCAGATCGAGGTCGGTGACCGCATCGTCGCGCTGCCGTCGGAGATGCTGGATCTCCTGGCGATGCAGAGTGGAGAGGCCCGCTTCCGATGGTTGCACGCCAAGTCCGGCGCCGCGGCCGAGGTCTTGGCTGTCGCCCGTGAATGCTTTGCGGCAACGACCTGGGTGGTGTCGGCCGAACAGGTCCTCGACGAGGCCTGGATGGGGTCGGCCATGCGCCCAGCAGTGCGCTCACGCCTCGGCGATGTGGCGCTGGTCCCGCACGAGCCGATCGGGTTCTTCGATCCAGATGACTCCGGCCCCTACGAGTTGGTCTGCCGTCACGGGTCCCTGACCTCAGCGGAGATGCGCGTGCCTTTGTTGGCCGCAGGCGGGTGAGCGTGGGCGGTGAGCGCAGCGGAGCCGGATCGGATGGTCGTTGTCGTCTGGCGATGATGACGCCCCGAGTGTCGATGAAGAAGTTCGATGAGAGGAGAGTGCAGCGATGAATGAGAACGAGATGAATGAGGACGAGATGGACACATCAGGATCTGCTGTGGGCGGTAGGCCCGACACCACGCCAGACGACGAGTCCAGTGCCGCCGCTCGGGTTGGGGCCGGCGAGCTCGTGGGAGCCGAGAGCGACACCGGCCCGGTCGATCCGGTGACCGAGCCCGCGAAGGTCATGCGGATCGGCTCGATGGTCAAACAGTTGCTCGAAGAGGTCCGTCACGCACCGCTCGATGAGGCGAGTCGCGAGCGTCTGGCGGAGATCTACGAACGCTCGATCGTCGAGCTGTCCTCGGCGTTGTCACCCGATCTCCAAGAGGAGCTCCATCTGTTGGCCCTGCCGTTCAAAGACGATACGACGCCATCGGACGCCGAGCTGCGCGTCGCCAAAGCACAGTTGGTCGGATGGCTCGAGGGACTCTTCCACGGGATCCAGGCGACGCTGTTCGCTCAGCAGGTGGTGGCGCGCCAGCAACTCGCTGAGATGCGCCAACTCCCGCCGGGTGCGCCCGGTGGTCAGATGCCCGCCGAGGGGGACCGCCCGGGGACCTATCTATGAGTCATCGAACACTGATTTCGTTTTGAATCACAGCCGTGTGATTCACTGAAGCAGCGATGGATTCCTTCACCCACCTCCACGTCCACACCGAGTATTCGATGCTCGATGGCGCGGCGCGGCTCGATGAGTTGGTGGCCAAGGCGGTCAGTGACGGCCAGCCGGCGATCGGCATCACCGATCACGGCAACATGTACGGGACGCTGGAGTTCTACCGTGAATGTCGAGCCCGGGGGATCAAGCCGATCATCGGGACCGAGGCCTATATGGCCCACGAGCACCGCAGCGAGCGACCATCTCGACGCGGCCGGGTCGATGACTCGGGCGGTGAGACCGAGGGGGGGAACAAGCTCTACTACCACCTCACCCTCTTGGCCGAGAACGAGACCGGGTATCGCAATCTGATCCAACTGTCGAGCCTTGCGTTCTTGGAGGGGTACTACTACAAGCCACGGCTCGACTGGGAGTTGCTCGAGAAGTACTCCGATGGCCTGATCGCCACGACCGGGTGTCTGGGCGGCCATGTGCTCCAGGCCATGTTGCGCGGTGATGAGCAGGGCGCGCTCGAGAAGGCCGGTCGGCTCCAAGACATCTTCGGTCGCGACAGTCTGTTCGTCGAATTGCAGGACCACGGTCTGGCCGCGCAGCGCGAGACCAACCCCAAACTCGTCGAACTGGCACGACGGATCGGGGCGCCTCTGCTCGCGACCAACGACTCGCACTATACGCATCAACATGACCATGAGGCCCATGACGCGCTGCTGTGTGTCCAGACCGGAGCGGTGCTCGCAGATCCCGATCGGTTCCGGTTCGAGGGCCATGAGCACTATCTCAAGACCTCAGCCGAGATGCGCTATCTGTTCCGCGAGCTGCCCGAGGCGTGTGACAACACGTTGTGGATCGCCGAGCGGGCCGATCTCGAGATCACCTTCGGTGAGGCGCTCCTGCCGGATTTCGGCCTCCCCGAGGGGTTCGGATCCGATAAGGAGTACCTGGAGCATCTCTGTTGGGAGGGAGCGCGCGAACGTTGGGGGTCGAATCTGCCACCCGCCGTGGTCGAACGGCTCGCCTACGAGCTGAAGGTCATCTGCGATATGGGGTTCGCCTCGTACTTCTTGATCACCTGGGACCTGATCAAGTACGCCCGGGATCGAGAGATACGCGTCGGGCCGGGCCGCGGGTCGGCAGCGGGATGTGCCGTCGCCTACTGCCTGCGGATCACCGACCTCGATCCGATCAAATATGACCTGCTGTTCGAGCGCTTCTTGAACCCGAGCCGGGTCTCGATGCCCGATATCGACATGGACTTCGACTCGCGATACCGCGATGAGATGATCCGCTACGCCGCTGAGCGCTACGGACGCGACCATGTCGCGCAGATCATCACCTTTGGCACCATCAAGGCCCGCAATGCCGTGCGGGATGCGGCCCGGGTGCTCGGCTTCCCCTACGGTCTCGGCGACAAGATCGCCAAGTCTCTGCCGCCGTTGGTCATGGGTCGTGATACCCCGCTGCGGTATTGCTTCGAGGACATCGACAAATACCACGACGGCTATCTCGCAGCGGCGGAGCTGCGAACCATGTACGACGATGACCCAGATGTGCGTCGCGTCGTCGATGTGGCGCGCGGCCTCGAGGGTTTGAAGCGCTCCGATGGGATTCATGCGGCCGCGGTGGTGATCACCAAAGAACCCCTGACGCAGTACCTGCCGATCCAGCGCAAACCCGAATCCGGCCAGGATCCACACGATGCCCCGGTGGTCACCCAGTACGAGATGCACGGTGTCGAGGAACTCGGTCTGTTGAAGATGGACTTCCTCGGTCTTCGCAACCTCGATGTCATCACCGACACCGTGGCGATGATCCGTGCGACGCGCGACCCCGAGTTCGACATCGACTCGGTATCACTCGATGATGCCGCGACCTTCGAGTTGCTCTCGCGCGGTGACACCATCGGGGTGTTCCAGCTCGAATCGCCACCGATGCGTCAGCTGTTGCGGGCGCTGGCCCCGAACAGCTTCGAGGATGTCTCGGCGGTGCTCGCGCTGTATCGGCCGGGGCCGATGGGCGTCAACATGCACTATGACTATGCCGACCGCAAAAACCAGCGCAAACCGGTCGAGTTCTTCCACCCCGACGCCGAGGAGGTGCTCGCAGACACCTTCGGGCTGATGATCTATCAAGAGAGCGTCATGCGCGTCGCTCAGAAGTTCGCCGGCTACTCACTCGCCGAAGCCGACAACCTGCGAAAGGCGTGCGGTAAGAAGATCCGTGAACTGATGGCCAAAGAGCGCGAAGCGTTCGAGGAGGGCTGTGAGCGCACCGGCTACGGCCGCTCACTCGGCAAGGAACTGTTCGATGTCATCGAGAAGTTCGCCGACTACGCGTTCAACAAGAGCCACACATTCGGCTACGGCCTGGTGACCTATCAGACGGCCTATCTCAAGGCTCATTATCCGGTCGAGTACACGTCATGTCTGCTGACGAGCGTCAAGAGCAATCTCGATAAGGCCGGGATCTACCTGGCCGATGCCCGCTCCATGGGCATCAAGGTCCTCAATCCCGATATCAACCGCTCGCGCACCGACTTCGCGGCGCTCGCACCCGATCAGGTGCCCGACGGCGTCAGCCTGGTCGTCGGGAGTCCCGGCGCGATCACCTTCGGGCTGTCGGCGATCCGCAATGTCGGCGTCGGCCTCGTGGAGCGTCTGCTCGAAGAACGTGATCTCAACGGGGGATACGAGAGCTTCTACGACTTCGCCGAGCGTGCCCCCGAGGCGGTCCTCAACAAACGTGCGGTTGAGTCGCTCATCAAATCCGGCGCCTTCGACGGTCTCGGCCACCCCCGGCGCGGACTGCTCGAGGTCCACGAGCAGATCATCGACTCGACGCTGGCGCGGCGTCGTGAGCGCGATCAGGGGATCATGAGCTTGTTCGATGACTCGGCCAGTGCTGGTGAGGCGGCGTTCGATGAACGGGTCGAGATCCCCGATGTGGAGTTCAACAAGTCCGAGTTGCTGCGCCATGAGAAGGAGATGCTCGGCCTGTATGTCTCGGACCACCCGCTGTTCGGTGTCGAAGCTGCAGTGCGACGACGCGCCAAACAATCGGTCCTCGAGTTGTCGACGCTCGAGGATGGTGCGTCGGTGGTGGTCGGTGGTGTCGTCACCAACCTGAACCGCAAATACACCCGACGCGGTGACCAGATGGCGGTATTCGTGCTCGAGGATCTCGAGACCTCGATCGAGGTCAGCGTCTTTCCCCGCACGCTCGTCGATGAGGGTCATAAATTGCAGGAGGACGGGATCATCACGGTCTCTGGCCGCCTCGATCGGCGAGATGAATCCCGCTTCGGCCTCATCGCCCAGCGCATCGAGGTGTTGACCGGCCTCGATAACGGCCCCGCCCCAACGGTTCGGCTCCGGATCCCGGGCCTCAGCCTCGACGACCGGCGCCTCGATCAGCTCAAGCAGATCTTGACGGATCATCCCGGCGACTCCCCGGTGATCCTGGACCTCGGCCAGACCCGCAAGATCCGCCTCGCCGATGACTATCGCGTCGACCTTGACCGTGCGGTTGGGGAGCTGCGGATGGCGTTCGGACATGAGGCCGTGCTGCTCTGAGCCAGATCGGGCCGAGAGTGGCCAGTGATGCGGTTCGAGGCGTCGGTAGTGGCGTCTGGCGGTGGTGCTGGCACAATGGAAGGGTTCGAAACCGTGCCGGAGACAGATCATGACACTCGAAGTCCTCACCAATGACGCCCTTGCGCTCAGCGACACCGAGCTCGACGAGATGGCCGAGATGGGCGGGGCATTCGATATCGGCGGCCTGTCCAAGGCCGCTCAGGACTGGGTTCTGGTCACCACCGCTCGGTACAACAACAAGCTGGTGGGCTTCACCTTCTGCACCCTCGAGCGCATCGGGGGCACCCCATGCGTGCTGCTCGGACTGATGAGCGTGCGGCGTGACAGCCGTCGTGACACGGTGCTGCGCGGACTCATGAGCGAGGCCTATCATCGAGCCCTGATGGCGTTTCCGGACGAGGATGTCGTCGTCGGGTCGCGATTCGTGGATGCCGGTGCGCTCGTGGCCTTCAAAGATCTCGACGATCTGACTCCGGATCCGGCCAAGCGCGCCGTGGGCGAGGATCGGGCATGGGGCCGTCGTCTGGCCAAACGGTTCGGTGTCGACGCCAACTATGACGAGAAGACCTTCACCGTCCGC
>SKFX01000162.1 GCA_007117775.1 Ilumatobacteraceae bacterium | reverse complement strand
CGCTGTTCGCGACGCTCGACCGAATCGATGAACTCTGCGGTGTTCTCGAGATCGAAATCCAAGTCGATGACACCGGAGTCGAACCGGCGCTGCAGCGGCCAACCCGCCTTGGTGAACACCGCCATCATCGGTCGGTTGTCGGCGAGCACCTCGGCGGTGAAGCGTTCGATGCCGTTGCTGCGGGCGATCGCTGCGAGGTGCTCGAGCATCAGCGTCGCGATACCGGTGCCCTGGAGTGTGTCATCGACCATGAACGCCGCATCGGCATCGGGGCGGTTGGGCCAGCGTTCATAGGAGGACCAGGCCATGAAGCGACCCTGATGCTCGACGACGAGTGCGACGCGGTCCACGAAGTCGACCTCGGTGAAATGGGTCAACTCCGCTTCGCTCAAGGTCGGTTTGGCGGAGAAGAACCGGCGGTACTTGGATTCGAGCGATTGGCGTTCGTGGAACTCGCGCAGCGCCTCGCGATCATCGGGTGTGATCGGTCGGATCAGCGCGGTATCACCGTTGCGCAGCACCACCTCGGCCGCCCAACGGTCGCGCCCGTCACCGGCGGGCGCGCCACCGCTCGGTGTGGTCGGTATGGTCTCACCGCCTCGATCGCCCGGTGTGGTCGTCACCCCCTGAGCATGCCATGTCTGCATAACCTTGCGCTGTGGCACAGCCCATCGGGATGTTCGATTCGGGATTCGGCGGCCTGACGGTGGCGCGTGCCGTGATCGATCTGTTACCGGCCGAGGACCTCGTCTACATCGGTGACACCGGCCGGTACCCGTACGGCTCCAAACCCCTCGATGAGGTGCGCGGCTATGCCCATGAACTGGCCTGGAGTCTGGTGAAGGACCATGATGCGAAAGCCGTCATCGTGGCTTGCAATACCGCCACCGCCGCTGGACTCGAGCAGTTGCGCGCCGAATTGCCCGTCCCGGTGCTCGATGTGGTCGAACCCGGTGCGCGCTCGCTGGTGCGCGCGACGCGCACCGGCCGCGTCGGCGTCATCGGAACCGTGGGCACGATTGCCTCGGGTGCCTATCTCGACGCTGTCGGTCGCACCGGTGCACCGGTGCAATTGGCGAGCGCGGCATGTCCCGGGTTCGTCGAGTTCGTCGAGCGCGGCCAGACCAGCGGTGATGAGGTGATGGTGCTCGCCGAGCGACTGCTCGCACCGGTCGTCGCCACCGATGTCGATGCGCTCCTGCTCGGCTGCACCCACTATCCGTTCCTGGCCCGCACGATCAGCGAGGTGATGGGACCCTCGGTGACGTTGGTGTCATCGGCCGATGAGACCGCATTCGCGGCCCGCGACCTGCTCGGTGAACTCGGCCTGTTGGAGTCGGGCGGCCGACCGGGTCGACACCGGTTCATGTCGAGCGGTGATATCGACTGGTTCCGCACCCTCGGATCACAGCTGCTCGGACCCGAACTCGATCACACCGAACGCTGGGAACCACCGGGCGACTGAGTACCGTGGCGGGTGATGAGCACCCCCGCCCCAGACACTCCAGTATCTCGACCCGATGGCCGCCGCCCTGACGAGTTGCGTCCGATCAGCTTCGAGCGCGATTTCACCGAGATGGCCGACGGCTCCTGTCTGGTGACGTTCGGGCGCACCCGGGTGCTGTGCACCGCCAGTATCGATGACGATGTGCCGCGTTGGATGCGCAACAGCGGCAAGGGATGGGTCACCGCCGAGTACTCGATGCTGCCCGGATCATCTCCCGAGCGGGTCGGGCGCGAGGCCGCCAAGGGCAAGCAGAGCGGCCGCACCGTGGAGATCCAGCGTCTCATCGGTCGTTCGCTGCGCGCCGCCTGCGATATGGGGGTGCTCGGTGAGCGCCAGGTGGTGGTGGACTGCGATGTCCTGCAGGCCGATGGGGGGACGCGCACCGCCAGTATCTGCGGCGGATTCATCGCCCTGCATGACGCCTTGGCCCGATTGGTGCAACGCCAGCAGATCACGGCCCATCCGTTGCATTCGTTCTGCACTGCGATCAGCGTCGGGATGGTGGCCGGCACCGCGTTGCTGGATCTGCCCTATGTCGAGGACTCCGCCGCCGAGGTCGATATGAACGTGGTCATGCTGCGTCCGATCGACGGCGGTGAGCCCAAGTTCGTCGAGGTCCAGGGCACCGCGGAGGGCATGGCGTTCACCCGCGGCGAACTCGACACCATGCTCGGCCTCGCCGAAGGTGGTCTCAACCGCATCGCGGACCTGCAGGCCGCCGTGGTCGCCGACGCACCGCCGCTGCGTCCGTGACCCCGTCATCGGGCCCGATCGATCCGATGCTGCAGTTGGTGTGTGCGACCGCGAATCCGGGCAAGGTCGCCGAACTGGCAGCACTGTTGGCACCGGTCGCAGTTCTGCTCGAGCGCCCCGACGGGATCGGTGAGATCGATGAGGTGGCCGACACCCTGGAGGCCAACGCGCTGATCAAGGCCACCGCGATCGCCGACTCGGTGCACAACCACACCGGTGCGGCGGCGATCGCCGATGACACCGGCCTCGAGGTGGTCGCACTCGACGGTGCTCCCGGGGTGCGCTCGGCCCGCTACGGCCGCGATGGCGGTGGCGGTGGCGATGATGCGGCCAATCGGTCCCGATTGCTGGCCGAGTTGGCCGGCCTCGGGCCGGGTGTGGATCGTCGGGCGCGGTTCCGCACCGTGATCGCAGTGGTCTGGCCGACACAGCTGGCGCGCGAACCGGTGCTCGTCGAGGGCATCTGCACCGGCCGGATCGCTGAGGCCGAAGCGGGTGACGGTGGGTTCGGCTACGACTCGGTGTTCATCCCCGACGATGAGCCGGCGGGGGTGACCTTCGCGCAGATGTCCTTTGCGGCCAAACAGGCGATCTCACATCGCTCGCGCGCCATCGCCGCGCTCGTCGAGACCTTCGCAGCTCGACGCGACGGCTGAGCCGGCCGGAGCGACGCAGTATCTGGCGCGCTCACCAGCCGCGTTCACCAGCCGTGTTCACCAGCCGTGTTCACCAACCCCGAAGATCGATCGCCCATCGGTCCACGACCTCATCGCCGCGCACCACCCAGGCGGTGTCGTGCATCGCCATGGTCGGGTCCACATGGGCCGGGGTGACGCGGACCCGCTCACCGACGCGCACCGCCTCGGCCGGCGCGAAGGTGAGATGCTCATCACTGCAGAACCACACCCGCGCCCCCTCGATGGTCGGATTGCCGTGATCCATCCCGAGCGCTTTGAGACCGATATCGGCCACCGCATGGTTCGTCGCGGTCGAGATCACCGTTCCGACGACCCACACCGCCTGGGCGAAGGGAAGGCCGAGTTGGCCATAGTGGGTGTCCATCAGCGCATAGCTGCCGGCCTGGACCTCGCTCACCCCCGATGCGGTGTGCAGGTCATAGGTCCCGGTGCCACCGGCGGAGATGATCTCGCCACCCACCTCGGCCGCCGCGCCGACGAGGAGCTCCATCGCCGCTGCCACCGCCTCGGCGCGCTCGGCGCGATCGGTGACCATCATCAGATGACCCTCATAGCCCATCACCCCGCGCACCTCGAGGCCAGCGAGGCGCGCCGCGTCGGCGAGCACCCCGGCGGTATCGGGTGCCGCACCGCAGCGCGGCAGGCCGATATCGATATCGATGAGACATCTGCGCACCCCGGCGGTCGCGGCCGCTGCGATCGTCTCGGGGGAGTCGACGGCCACGGTGATATCGGCCATGGCCTCGACCATCGCGGCGAGCCGGCCGGTGTCGACGACCTCATTGGCCAACAGCACGTCCGCGCGCACCCCGGCGGCCGCCAGGCCGATCACCTCGCGCGCTGTCGCACAGGTCAGCGAGATATGACCGTGGTCGAGTTGGCGCTGGGCCAGCGCCGTGCATTTGTGGGCCTTGACGTGCGGGCGCAGGCTCGCACCGGGTCGCGCTGCAGCCATGGTCGCCAGATTGGCGTCGAGCGCGTCGAGATCGATGATCACGGCCGGGGTGGGCAGGTCGGTGATGTGCACGTGCGGGCGGAGGGAGTCGAACCCTCACTCCACTGGGGAACGGGAACCTAAATCCCGCGCGTCTGCCTGTTTCGCCACGCCCGCTCGGGTGGTCACGCCTGAGGTTAGGCGGCCGCGGTGGTGATGGGACAGTGAACGTGGTGTGTGGCGACAGCGCTCGCAGCTGAGCGACCC
Source organism: Ilumatobacteraceae bacterium (assembly GCA_007117775.1). Taxonomy (GTDB): domain Bacteria; phylum Actinomycetota; class Acidimicrobiia; order Acidimicrobiales; family Ilumatobacteraceae; genus CSBr16-110. Next base: position 2,281 of record SKFX01000162.1, on the reverse strand, counting down.
GTGACACCGTCGCGTTCGACCAGATGGTGATGGTCCCGCGATCGCGGTGCGCTGATGAGGCGAGATTGTGGGCGATAGCCTGCACCCATGGCCGAGATCCACACCGCAACAGCACCCCACGCTCTCGAGCAGGGCTTCGACCCCCGCACCGACGTGTTCAACCGGCTGTTGAAGAACCGGGTGGTGATGCTCGGATCCGATGTCAACGATGACATCGCCAATCAGATCTGCGCACAGTTGCTGTACCTCGAGGGTGAGGATCCCAACTCCGATATCTGGCTGTACATCAACTCGCCGGGTGGTTCGGTGACCGCCGGGATGGCGATCTACGACACCATGCAGTTCGTCGGCTGTGATGTGGCCACGGTCTGTCTCGGACTCGCCGCATCGATGGGCCAGTTCCTGTTGACCGCCGGTGCCAACGGCAAGCGCTACACACTGCCCAATGCCCGCATCATGATGCATCAGCCCCTGGCGGGGTTGCGCGGCCAGGCCGCCGATATCGCCATCCAGGCCGAACAGTTGGCGTTCACCAAGCGCCGGATGGCCGAGTTGATCGCCGAGCACACCGGCCAGAGCTACGACCAGATCCGTGAGGACTCAGAGCGCGACCGCTGGTTCACCGCCGAGCAGGCCAAGGACTACGGCCTCGTGGACAGCGTCATCCTGCGTCGCGGCGAAATGGCCTGATCATCACTCGCCGGTCTCGGGTTCGGGCTCAGCTGGCCACAGCGGCTCGAGTTCACCGTCGGGGCCCTCGATGAACAGCGGTTCATCGGGCAGTGTCACCGCCGGCCCATGGGGCACGATCGTGGTCACCGGACCGAGATCCACCCCGCAGTTCGCCAGCACCCAGGCATGCACCGCGACCGCCGAGCGCTCCATCGCGAAGGCTTCAGCGACGAGGCGCTGCATGGAATCAGCGTCCTCGGGCACCACGGTGGTGGCGGTCTCGACGGTGTCGATCAGCACCTGCCAGTCATCGGCGATGCCGATCGGAGCGAGCGCGTCGAGCATCCGATAGTGGCCGAGGGTCGCTGATAGCGCCTCAGCCGAGTCGAGCGGTGGTGCCACCACCGCAGCGGGATCAGCCGCGACCTCCCCGCAGAACCGCTCGGCATCAGGAGTCTCGCCTGAACCGCCGCAGCCCACCATCGCGATCATCGCGATCACTGCCACCGCAGCACCGGGCACGGCGACGCGCCGACGGGTTCTGGGGCTGGCGGAGTCGACCACGATGTCGAGTGTGCCATGTCGGATCGGTCGTTGTCCGTCACTGCCAGAGCTCCTGTGGTCGGGCCGACCGACGGCGCAGGGTTGAGTGCATGGTGCGAGCAATGGAGTGATCCACGGATTCGAGGTCGCTGATCCGCCAGAGTGCTGAGGGCGGTCGATCGTCGTCGGCCCCACTCCCGAGAGGTCGTTTGTTAGGTTGATGGCGATGTCGTCGAACCCCGGGCGCCGGACCCGAAGTGATGGGCGCGCCACCAGAGATCTGATCTTGCGGGTCGCACGGCGCGAATTGACCGAATCCGGGCCGGTTGCGTTCAACCTCGACCGGGTCATCGAGGCCTCGGGTGTCTCGCGCAGCTCGATCTACCATCACTTCGGGAATCGAGCCGGAGTGATCACCGCCGCGGAGACCCTCGAGATGTTGAGTGGCTACCAGCAGGCGAATCAGCTCACCCGCGACGTCATCGAGCGCGCCAGCAGTGGTGAGGAGTTCATCGACTTCGTGCGCGCCGTGATGTCTGACGGTGGGGGGGAGTCGGGTCACAGATCGCGCGCCCGGCGTATCGCGACGTTGGCGGCCGCCGAGCAGATCCCGGCGCTGCGAGACGTGATGTGTGAAGCCCAGGTCGAGGGCATGGAGTTCTATGTCGAGACGCTCGAGCGCGGCATCGAGCGCGGCCTCATGGATCCGGTCGTGCCGGTGCGCGGTGTGGCGCATCTGATCCAGTCGGTGCTGTTGGGTCGCGCATTGGTCGATCTCGTCGATGATGCCGACGTCGAGCGTGAGTGGATCGAGGCCGTGGTGGTGGCGGTGCGCGGGTTGCTGCGGCCCCAGCCCGCTGAGTAGTGATGGATTTCTCATACAATTGGACGTAGCATCCATGTATGACGATCGGTCGATCCCCTGCCAGTCGCCGGTCCCGCCGCGGCGCGTCGTCCACCCCGATCGCGGTGGGCGCCATGTTGACGGTGATGACGGTCCTGGTCTCGGCCGGGCTGGTCGATACGCCGAGGCCGGTCGAAGCCGAGATCGGTGTCGCCCAGCAGT
>SKFX01000244.1 GCA_007117775.1 Ilumatobacteraceae bacterium | reverse complement strand
GGTCACGGTCACGGTCACGGTCATGGTCGTGGGCATCGACGGGTCCACGGCCTGGGTCGGGGGGAGGCAGATCGGCGGCCATGGGTTCCAGTGTGGCCGACGACGATCGACGCGACGCGGCATCGCTGCGTCGCCCGGTCACCGATCCCGGTCACCGATCCCGGTCAGCGATCGTGCACACCGTCGAGGACCACCAGGCGCCGCCACCGGGCCCACCCGTCGAGGGCGACGGTCACCGGACCGGCGAACACCCCCTTGAGACGTTCATCGACGTAGATCTCGACGCCGTCGACCACATCGCGTCGGTATCGCTGCGGATCATCGGGTGGGCCCGCCTCGGCGACCGGCACGTCGGCATGGCCGCCGCAGCATCCGTGACGAACCGATGCAGACAGCGTCACCGCACGCCCCTCCAGCCAGTCCCGAGCTTCGGGGGTCAGTCGCGTCACGGTGCTCATGGCTCAACTCGCGCGCTCATGCCCACAGCATCGCACCGGTGGCGGTGTCGTGATCAGTCCGGCGGGCCTCAGGCGGCCGCAACGTCGACGGCGATATCGAAGCGGTCGCGGGTGCGATTCGCATAGCGCACCAGCGCCAGCATCAGCGGCACCTCGACCAGGACCCCGACGACGGTTGCCAGTGCGGCGCCCGATTGCAGACCGAACAGCGCGATCGCGGCCGCGACCGCCAACTCGAAGAAGTTGCTGGCACCGATCAGCGCTCCGGGAGCCGCGACCGCGTGGCGGATCCTCCAGGCGCGCATCCAGCGATAGGCGATGGCGAAGATCAACACCGTCTGGATGGTGAGCGGCACCGCGATGAGCGCAATATGCAGCGGATTGTCCAGGATCACCTCGCCTTGGAAGGCGAACAAGAGCACCAGGGTGAGGATCAATCCGGTCGGGGTGACCACACCGATCCGGCGGATGAACACATCGTTGAACCATGTCTGGCCGCGGCGCGCCAACAGCACCCGTCGGGTCAGATAGCCGGCCGCGAGCGGGATCACGATGTAGAGCAGCACCGACAGCGCCACGGTGTCCCATGGCACCGCGATATCGGAGATCCCGAGCAGGAACACCACGATCGGAGCGAAGGCCACCAACATGATCAGGTCGTTCAATGCGACCTGCACGAGGGTGTAGGCGGGGTCGCCGCGGGTCAACAGGCTCCACACGAACACCATCGCGGTGCACGGTGCCGCACCGAGCAGGATCGCCCCGGCGAGATAGTCGCGTGCCAGTTGCTCCTCGATGAACGGGGCGAAGATCACCATGAAGAACATCCAAGCGATGGCGAACATGGTGAAGGGTTTGATCAGCCAGTTGACCACGGTGGTGACGATGAGGCCGCGCGGTTCACGGCGCACCCCGAGCACGGCGCCGAAGTCCACCTGGACCATCATCGGGAAGATCATCGCCCAGATCAGGATCGCGACCGGGATCGACACGTTCGCATACTCATAGCGCGACAGGGTCTCGGGGATCTGCGGGAACCACTGGCCGAGCGCGACGCCGACGACGATGGCCACCGCCACCCACAACGTCAGGTATCTCCCGAAGACCCCGAGCGCGGCTGCGGTGGAGACCTCGGCGGGTCGGGTGTCGGTGCCGGTCATCGCGAACTCAGTTCGAACCCGTGGTCACACCGAGCGAGGCCACCAGCGCCTCGACACGGCCGCGGATGTCATCGCGCACGGTACGCACGAACTCGGTGTTCTGGCCGGCGGGATCGGCGAGCTCCCAGTCTTCGTAGCGGGTGCCGGGGAAGATCGGACAGGCATCGCCGCATCCCATCGTGATGATGACATCCGCGGCGCGGGCGATCTCATCGGTCCAGGGCTTGGGGAACTCGGTGCTGATATCGATACCGACCTCGGCCATCACCTCGATCGCAGCGGCGTTGAGTTCGGCTCCCGGATCTGATCCACCGCTGTAGACGTCGATGGCACCACCGGCGATCGAGCGCAACCATCCTGCCGCCATCTGCGACCGGCCGGCGTTGTGCACGCAGAGGAACAGCACCGAGGGTCGTTCGGACACCCCGGACTCGACCTTGGCCAGGGCGGTCAGCCGTTCCCGGCTGAAGCGCTCGATCAACATCGGCAGCCAGTTGGTGAACCGGGCCTTGGGGGCGAGCCGGTGCTGTGAATCGGTCATGAACCGCTCGATGGTCTCGGTGTTGAAGATCCCTTCGAACTCGGTCTGCAGGCGAACCGCAGCCTGTTTGATCTGCAGGAGTTGCTCGGTGGTGAACTGGGCGGTGAGTTCGGTCACCGGCGCATCGCCGGCTCGCTGGCCGTCGTCGGTCTCGTTGCTGTCAGCCATGTCGGTCCTCTCGATGAGATCGTGTGATCGGTGGTGGATATCTGCGGTGTGGTGTCGGATGGTGAGTTCGATGTGTGATCAGCCGGCAGCGGCGAATCGTTCGATGCGGGCATCGATGAGAGCAGCTGCTGAGTCGAACGCGGCGGCGGTTCCGGCCTCGACCGGGTCCGGGATCGACCAGTGCAGGGCGTCGGCGGGCAACGGCACCTCCTCATGGGCTCGATCGCAGACGGTGATGACGAGCGATGCCGCTTCGAGTTCACCGACGTCGAGGTGGCGGGGCGTGGTATCAGCGAGTTCGAGGCCGCGACGCATCGCAGCTCGGCGGGCACCCGGATGGATCCGTGGCGCGGGTTCGGTGCCCGCCGAGGTCGCTTCGGCTCCGGTGCGTTCGCGCCACAGCGCTGCGGCCAGTTGTGAACGCGCCGAGTTGTGGGTGCAGACGAACAACGCTGGGAGTGCGTGAGTCGGGACCATGGTGCCGACCACCAGCAGCTCGACCATCTCAGGGCGCACCCGCAGATAGCGACGACGGCGATCACCCGATGACACCACCCGTTCGACCACGCCGGCCCGCTCGAGCACACCGAGATGGTGGGCGGCGAGATTGCTGGCGAGACCGAGCGCACGAGCGAGTTCACCGGGTGTCGAATCGCTCACCACGAGCCGGTCGACCATGGCGAGGCGGACCGGGTCACCGAGCGCACCATGTGCGGCGGCCCGGCGCTGGAGATCCGGCGATGCGGTCGGGTCGGTGCTGGTGCCAGAGGGATCCCGATCGGCCATACCGATATATTACCTCAATCAGTATTGACTCAACAAGTACTGAGCCACTTTGCCCCGAGCGCACGGCCGGCTCGAAGGCGTCGGGCTGCGAAGCGATGCAGTACCGGCAGGGTCACCGGTCGGCCACCGGCTGGTCGCAACGATCACCCTCGGTAGCGGTTGGTGATCGGCATCCGCCGATCCTTGCCGAAGGCCTTGCGGCCGATGCGCACCCCGGGCGGACTCTGACGGCGCTTGTATTCGGCGAGGTCCACCAGCCGGGTGACACGGGCCACGAGATCGGGATCATGGCCGGCCTCGATGATCTCCGATGCGGTCAGATCGTCTTCGACATAGGCGGCGATGATCGGGTCCAGCACCTCATAGGGCGGCAGGCTCTGGTCATCGCGCTGATCGGGCCGCAGTTCCGCAGACGGCGGTTTGGTGATCACATGATCTGGGATCACCTCGCGCCCGGCGGTGGCGTTGACATACCGGCACAGGTCATACACGCGTGTCTTGAGCACATCTTTGATGACCGCGTACCCGCCGACCGAGTCGCCGTAGATGGTGAAGTAGCCGACCGCCAACTCGCTCTTGTTGCCGGTGGTGAGCACCATCCAGCCGAACTCATTGGACAATGCCATCAGCAACTGACCGCGACAGCGGCTCTGGATGTTCTCCTGGGTGAGGCCGGGTTCGCGACCTTCGAATGCCGGAGCCAACATGTCGAGATAGGCGCTGAACGCCGGTTCGATCGAGATCGTCTGATAGCTGATGCCCAGATTGCGGGCCAAGGCCTCGGCATCGGTGCGCGAATGGTCACTGGAATAGCGCGAGGGCATCGACACCCCGTGGACATGATCGGCGCCGAGCGCATCGGTGGCGATACAAGCAACGAGGGTGGAGTCGATCCCCCCCGACAGTCCGATGACCACATCGCTGAAACCGTTCTTCGCGCAGTAGTCCCGGGTTCCGAGCACCAGCGCGTCATACAGTTCGCGGTCGGCGTGGAGCACCGGTGCGACCGGGGCGGGCACCGAGGCCACCGGGGCGCGGTCGCGAGCGTCAGAGATCACCGTCACCGCGAGACGCGATGCCGGCAGACGACCGCGCGGATCCAACAGGCGCTTGCGATAGGGCGCGGGAACCGGCACGTCGACCACCATCAGGTCCTCGACGAACTGCGGGGCACGGGCCACCAGGTGGCCCTCGGCATCGAACACCAGCGAGTCGCCGTCGAACACCAACTCATCTTGGCCACCGACCAGATTCACGTACACCACCGCACAATGGGCATCGGCGGCGCGCGTCGCCAGGATCCGCTCACGCAATGCCGCCTTATCGACGGCGAAGGGTGAGCCGTTCAGGTTCAGGTTCACCACCGCCCCGCCGGCAGCCTGTTGGGCCATCGGACCCGATGGTGACCAGATGTCCTCGCAGATCGAGATCGACACATCGAATCCGGCGATCCGGAACAGCTGATAGGGATGATCGCCCGGGGTGAAATACCGGGCCTCATCGAAGACCGCATAGTTCGGCAGCAGGCGCTTGTGATAGCGGCCGACGACGGCGCCATGGGCGCATACCGCAGCACCGTTGTGCAGATCGCGATCCGAATCCACGAACCCGATCACCGCGGCGCATTCACCGGTGAAGGCCGCGAACCGCTCGAGCGCCGCCAGGTTGTCGGCCACGAATCCCGGCTTGTGGACGAGATCCTCGGGCGGATACCCGGTCAGCATCAACTCGGGGAACACCACCGCGTCGGCACCGGCCGCGACACCGCGGCGATAGGCCTCGATCGACATCTCGACATTGGCCTCGAGATCACCGACGATCGGGCTCAACTGGGCCAGCGCGACCCGCAGCACACTCACGCGCACAGGCTATGCCCACGACACGACGATGCGTTCGATGGCGCATTGACAGCGCGCTGCGCGAGATCAACGCATCGGTGCTCGGCGGATCTACCGGCGCCGGCCGGTTCACACAGCATTCACATTCGGGCAACGGCTGGGAAACGGCCAACTGCCACGCTACGTGCTGCCCCTAACCGCAACGACTTTGTACCGAGAGGACCAACGTGCCATACCAAGCCGAATACATCTGGCTCGACGGAAATGAGCCCACCCAGCAACTGCGCTCCAAGACCAAGATCGTCCCCAATGAGGTGAGCGAACTGCCCATCTGGGGCTTCGACGGTTCCAGCACCAATCAGGCGACCGGCGAACATTCGGACTGTGTGCTCAAACCGGTCTTCACCTGTCCGGATCCGCTCCGCGGCGGCAAGAACGTGCTCGTCATGTGCGAGGTCCTCGATGCCGACACCATGAAGCCGCATGCCACCAACACCCGCGCCGCTGCGGCCAAAGTGGCCAAGAAGTACGCCAAGTATGAGATGTGGTTCGGCCTCGAGCAGGAGTACACGATGCTGCGCGCCGATGGCACCCCGCTCGGCTTCCCCGAGGGTGGCGGCTTCCCGGGACCCCAGGGTCCGTACTACTGCGGTGTCGGCACAGACCGCATCCAGGGTCGCGATATCGTCGAGATCCACACCCAGGCCTGCTTGGATGCCGGCCTGTCGATCTCGGGTACCAATGCCGAGGTCATGCCCGGCCAGTGGGAGTTCCAGATCGGCCCGCTCGGCGTACTCGAGGTCTCCGACCAGTTGCAGATCGCCCGCTGGCTGCTGCATCGCATCGCCGAGGATTTCGACATCATCATCAGCCTCGACGCCAAGCCGGTCAAGGGCGACTGGAATGGTGCGGGTTGTCACACCAACTTCTCGACCAATGAGATGCGCAACGCCTACGCACCGATCGATGCGGCCTGCAAGGCGATCGGCAAGAAGTGGGAACTGCACGTCAAGAACTACGGCCACGACATCGAGAGCCGGCTCACCGGTCTGCACGAGACCGCCCCGTGGAACAAGTTCTCCTACGGCGTATCCGACCGCGGTGCGTCGATCCGTATCCCGTGGCAGGTGAAGAAGGACGGCAAGGGCTATGCCGAGGATCGCCGGCCCAATGGCAACTGCGATCCCTATGTCGTGACCCGACTGATCACCGACACGGTCTGCTCGGACGCCGCGGCGGGCTGATCAGACCGTGACCGATCGGGGCGATGCCCCGATGACCACACTTCGACGGAGGAGGCTCGGGCGACGAGCCTCCTCCGTCGGCGTTGGAGCCCGCAACGAACGCCGGTGAACACGAGGGTGTGGAGTCGGTACGCTCCGGAGCACCCACTGCACTCCATCAATCCGACCCGATCGGTTGCTGAGGGGGCTCGTGAACTCGTGATGGCGATGACCACAGGACCAGACTGGAGAAGATGAGCGAGATGCTCGACCAACAGCGCGACTATGTGCTCCGCACCGTGGAGGAACGCGGTGTGCGCCTCGTGCGACTGTGGTTCACCGATGTGCTCGGGAACCTCAAGAGTTTCGCGATCAGCCCGGCGGAACTGCCCAATGCCCTCGAGGACGGGATGACCTTCGACGG